>NZ_JBHIRC010000003.1:0-19034 GCF_042196985.1 Bartonella sp. AA97HXZ
GAGGGATAGGAACTTCAAAAAATTGTGAAAACCTAAGAGTAGCAGGCGCTGAACTTGAGAAAGAACGTCAGGCAAAAATTGCAGAAGAAAATCGTAAAAGAGAAGAAGAAGATATAGCTGAAATGAGAGCCAGACTAAAAAAAATGGAAGCTAACACTAAAAAAAAATTAGAAGAACAAAGAGCAAAACGACGTGCTGAGGAAGAACAAGAAGCAAAAGAGCGCGCGGCAAAACAACAACAAAATAACCATTAAGACATAATGAAGAGCGGAGCATCTCAATGGCAGTAGAAAGCAAAGGCATATTCACTTGGATAGATAATACTGTAATGCATTCCCTTACAAAAACAATGGATAGCGCCATTACACATTGCTATTGCGCTTTAGCTGCTCAACTTAAAGAACCTTACAGACTATACAATAGATTTATGGCAAGATTATGTCGCTGCTCTAGATTTATCATCACTGGTTATAAAAAACCGATAACCTAGCATAATTTAAAAATTGTGCTCAAACCTTGTAAAACTGAAAGGAAAAAGGGGAAATATTGATGAATAAAGTTCTCATAACAACATTGCTACTTTGCACAGGGCTCATCACAGCTGGATGTGAAAAAACCTATAGCGTCGCTGAATTTAAAAAAGATGAAAAATTACGCCTAGAGTGGGATGCTAGATGTGGATTTGCAGGAACTTCAAAAAATTGTGAAAACATGCGGTTAGCATTTTTAGAACTTCAAAAAGAATATGAAGCAAAAGCTGAAGAAAGAGAGCGTGAAGCGGAAGAGAACGATCGCAAAAGATATGAAGAATTTATGGCGAAACAAAAAGCTTGGATTGAAAAAATGAGAGCTAATACTAAGAAAATACTAGCTGAACAAGAAGCAAAGCGACGTGCTGAGGAAGAACAAGAAGCAAAAGAGCGCGCGGCAAAACAACAACAAAATAACCATTAAGACACAATGAAGAGCGGAGCATCTCAATGGCAGTAGAAAGCAAAGGCATATTCACTAAGATAGACAATATGTTGATGGACCCCCTTACAAAAATAATAGATAGCGCCATTACACATCGCTATTGCGCTTTAGCTGCTCAACTTAAAGAACCTTACAGACTATACAATAGATTTATGGCAAGATTATGTCTCTGCCCTAGATTTATCATCACTGGTTATAAAAACCAGAACACAGCAGAATCTAAAGATTGTGCTCAAAACTTGTAAAACTGAAAGAAAGAAGGGGAAATATTGATGAATAAAGTTCTCATAACAACATTGCTACTTTGCACAGGGCTCATCACAGCTGGTTGTGAAAAAACCTATAGCGTCGCTGAATTTAAAAAAGATGAAAAATTACGCCTAGAGTGGGATGCTAGATGTGGATTTGCAGGAACTTCAAAGAATTGTGAAAACATGAGGTTAGCATTTTTAGAACTTGATAAGGAACGTCAGGCACAAGCAGCAGAAAGAGAGCGTCAAGCGGAAGAGAACAATCGCAAAAGAGATGAAAAAGATATGGCTGAAATGAGAGCCAGAATTAAAAAAATGAGAGAAGAGAATCAAAAATTCCTTGCTGAACAAAAAGCAAAAGAGCGCGCTGAAGAAGAACGAAGAGCAAAAGAGCGCGCGGAAGAAGAACAACAAAATAACCATTAAAACATAATGAAGAGCGGAGCATCTAAATGGCAATAATAACGAAAGGCGTATTTACTGACATAGATGATATGTTGATGGATCCCCTTGCAGAGGCAATAGATAGCACCATTACACATCGCTATTGCGCTTTAGCTGCTCAACTTAAAGAACCTTACAGACTATACAATATATTTATGGCAAGATTATGTCGCTGCCCTAGATTTATCATCACTGGTTATAAAAAACCGATAACACAAGCAGAATTTAAAGATTGTGCTCAAACCTTGTAAAACTGAAAGGAAAAAGGGGAAATATTGATGAATAAAGTTCTCATAACAACATTGCTACTTTGCACAGGGCTCATCACGGCTGGATGTGAAAAAACCTATAGCGTCGCTGAATTTAAAAAAGATGAAAAATTACGCCTAGAGTGGGATGCGAAATGTGGATTTGCAGGAACTTCAAAAAATTGTGAAAACATGCGGTTAGCATTTTTAGAACTTCAAAAAGAATATGAAGCAAAAGCTGAAGAAAGAGAGCGTGAAGATGATGAAAAGTTTCAAAAAATGATTAGAGATTCCGAAGCCAAAATGAGAGCCAGACTTCAAAAAATGGAAGCTAATACTAAAAAAAAATTAGCTGAACAAGAAGCGAAAGAGCGTGCTGAGGAAGAACGAAGAGCAAAAGAACGGGCGGCAGAAGAACAACAAAATAACCATTAAGACATAATGAAGAGCGGAGCATCTCAATGGCAGTAGAAAGCAAAGGCATATTTTCTTATATCGACAATATGTTGATGGAGCCCCTTACAAAGACAATGAATGACGCCATTGTCAATCTTTCATCAAGCTTAGGTGCTCCGCTTAAACTGTCTTGTACAATTTACATTATATTTATGGGCTACAATATCATCTATGGGCGCTCTTCCATGCCCTTATGGGAATTTATAGTGACAACTTTCAAACTCGGCATCGTTGTTTCACTTGCCACAAACGCTGCTCTTTATAATGAGTGGGTCAGTGGTATATTTTTCCATGATCTGCCGAATGCCATTTCAAATGTCACACAAGGAGCACATGTGGATCGAAATGTATGGGACAATATGATAAACAAAGCTGGAGCACAGGTTTTGGACGCAGCAAACCAGTACACAGGTCTGACTCAAATGGGGAAGTTTATTGCGACATGGATTGCTGGTTTTATCTGCCTAGTTGCTGCTATCTTATTTTGTCTAGTCGGTTTTGTTGTTTCATTATTTGCTAAATTGGGTTTGTTTCTTGTCCTATCAATAGGACCACTCTTCATAAGCCTCTATATATTTTCCTCAACCAGAAAATTCACAGAAGCATGGTTAGGGCAAGTTGCAAACTTCATCATTTTATATGTGTTAGTCGTGCTGCTTGGTGGTTTATATGTTAACATTTCAATGGACGTTTTTTCAGCAGGTATTAAAGATATCTTCACTACTTTAATTCAGTTCTTGGTTGTTGGTATTGGTGGTATTCACCTTTTCCTCAGACTCCCTGATATCGCATCAGCTTTAGCCTCTGGGGGGGCTTCTCTTACAGGATCAGGACCAGTCGCTAAAACAACGGCTCAACTAACAGGTAAAGCTGCTAAAGCAACAGCCAACACGATAGCAAAGGGCATTAAAAAATTAGCATCACTATTAAAATAAAAAACTAGCATCACTATTAGCAAAGGTCTAAGTTCAAATGCGGGAATTTAAAAAAATTGGGATTATCTTACCATTTCTCTTTCTCAGTGGCTGTGTGTCTTCACCAAACACACTGAAGTCACTCCCAAAATGTGATGGATATTCTAAACGTCCACTCAACAGATCAATGTGGAATTGGGAAGGGAAAAAACCCACGCCCACGCCAATCATCATCAGTAACAACACCCCTTCACCCGTAGAAGGTAAGCTGGAAATGCTTCTGGCACAAAAATTAACGGATGAAGAAATCAAATCTTACAAAAATTGCGGGCAAAAAGCATGAAAGAAAAAGACATAGAACAATACATTGCTGAAGCGCGCTCGTTTGATCAAGATCGCATGCTCGCCTCACGCCGCACCACCCGCGTCTCGCTTGCCATTGCCGGCATCGCGGTTGCTGTTGCAATAATGTCTTCTCTCGCGGTCATCACCCTCACACCCCTTAAAACCGTGGAACCTTTTGTGATCCGTGTAGACAATTCAACCGGCATCACCGAAGTTGTGGAAGCCTTAAAAGAAGGTCCCACCAATGTCGATGAAGCAATCACACGCTACTTTGCTGCAAAATATGTCCGCTCCCGTGAAGGCTTCACCACAGAAGAAACACAACACAACTTCCAAACCGTCTCCCTCCTCTCTTCTTCAGAAGAACAGGAAAGATTTGCCAGCTGGTATGGAGCAAGAAATCCCCAAAGTCCTCAAATTCTCTATAAACACGCCGCTGTTACAATAACAATAAAATCAATCTCCTTTATCAATGACGATGTTGCCCAAGTGCGTTACTACAGAACCATTCACGACAACGACAACAACAAAGAATTCATCACCCACTGGGTTGCAACACTTACCTTTGAATACATCAATGCCCCTATCTCTGTCCAAAACCGTTTGATAAATCCTCTAGGGTTTATTGTTAGTGAATATAGAACCGATCCGGAAGTGGTCAACTGATCATGACAAAAAAAATTCTTTTTCTCATTCTTAACATCGCTATTACCCTTTCTTTAACGCCTAGCCATGCCAGTATTTTTCCCACCCGTGCGCCAAGCGATAGCCGCATTCGCTTTATCAACTATGATGCCTATAATGTCACAAAAATTATTGGCTCCATACGCTCATCGGTACAAATAGAATTTTCTCCCAATGAAGAAATTGCCCATGTGGCAATTGGCAACAGCGTTGCATGGGAAGTCGCCCCCGCTGGCAATATTCTTTTCCTCAAAGCGCGGGAAGTCCAACCCATTACCAATCTCCAAGTCGTCACCACAAAGCTTGATGGCTCAAAGCGCTCCTATCAATTTGAACTGATGGTCAAAGATGGAGAAATTTCCTCTGGACAAGAAACATATTTCCTTGTGAAATTTCGCTACCCACAAGAAGAAGCAGAACAAAGAAGACTCGCAGCCCTTATGCGACAAGAAAAACAACAAGCCCAGCGTATCGATAATGTCTTCAACGCTTCTGAAACCTACGGACCTCGCAATTGGGCTTACACCGCTCAAGGATCGAGCGTGCTCGAACCCTCCTCCGTTTATGACAATGGCAAAACAACAACATTTACATTTCCAGACAACCAAGAAATCCCTGCCATTTACATTGTCAGCAATGACGGTACAGAATCGCTGGTTCCCAAAACCACGAGAGGCAACATGGTGATTGTCCATGCCATTAGCGCACGCTTCACCCTAAGACAGGGAAAAAACGTCCTATGCGTCTTTAACGAAGCCTATCAACCAAAAGGCACAAATCCAAATACCGGAACAACCTCACCATCTGTTGAACGTAAAGTTGCATCAGATCTTTAAATAAGCGGGAATTGAAGGGGACAACACATGAGTGATAAACCAATCATCGAAGATCGCGGATCTATTGGGGATGGCAAAAACAATAGCGCCAAAAGCGCCGGCAAAAAAATAGTTGTCGCAATAGCCTGTATAGGAATCTGCGGCTATGTGCTCTGGAACATCTTATCCACCCCCACAGAACAAAAAGACACCGCAAAAGCTCATAAAAAACAAGCACAAAACTTTCACAATTCCCTCGCCCCTTTAGAGCTCGCGCCCTCTGACCCGCGTGCCAACATAGCGCCAATAACCTTACCACCCCCACAACCACTCGCACAAGAACCCAAAAAAGATGACCCACTACTTGATGCCGCAAGACGCGCCCCTGTCTTAGCTTTTGCCAAAGGCTCTAAATCTCAATTAAAAGACATCGTCAACACGACTCTCAACCCCTTTGACAAATTCCATGCCCTTGAAAATCTCGCGAATGCGCAAAATTCTCCTGCCCTTCAAGACACACAAAATTTTGCAACCCTATTAAAGCCTACCAAAACAGAAGAAGCAAAAGCAAAAGCAAAACTCATCGGCAATAGAAACTTTATCATCGCCATGGGAACCTCTATTCCCTGTATCTTAGAAACCGCATTAAACAGTGAGCAACCAGGCTTTGCAAGCTGCATCATCAACCGTGATATCCTCTCTGACAATGGGCGCGTTGTTTTGCTTGATAAAGGAACCCAAGTGATTGGCGAATACCGCGGAGGGATAAAACAAGGTCAATCTCGCCTCTTTGTACTCTGGACAAGAGCAAAAACCCCAACCGGTGTCATCATCGACCTTGCCTCACCCGCAACCGACAGTTTAGGCAGAGCCGGTTTTGATGGCAACATCAACACCCATTGGTGGGAACGCTTTGGCTCTTCCCTTTTGTTGACCGTTATTGATGGTGCCACAACAGTTTTAACAAATAAAATAGTAGGCAATTCCAATAAAGAAGGTTCAAACAACTCTGGAGGCGGCGGTTTTGAAGGCGCAAACAACACTGGAAAAGAGGCCGCCAGTATTGCTCTTGAAAATCAAATCAACATCCCTCCTACCCTAGAAAAATTTCAAGGCGAACTGGTCAACATCTTTGTAGCAAAAGATCTCGATTTTTCCTCTGTCTATAAACTAGTCGTAAAGAGCAAAAGAAACCGCTCTACTCCCAGCTATTCCTTTTTTCATTAAGCCAATAAAGTCACATTATGCCATCAGCAAAAAATGCAGAACGCGCCTCCATCGTTTTAACAAAATTAAAGATCTTAGATGACTTCCTCAATGATGACAATTTATTTGAAATTGTCATCAATCGCCCTGGCGAAGTAATTGTTGAAGGTCCAAATGGTTGGCAAACCCACATCTTAAAAGAGCTAACCTACAGCGAACTAGAAGGGATTGCAAAAGTTGTTGCTGCCTACACAACACAAAAAATCAGTGTAGAAAACCCCGTTCTCTCCGCAACACTGCCAAACAACGAACGCATACAAATTGTTATGCCTCCAGCAGTTGCAGCCAATACCATTAGCATGACCATTCGTAAACCTTCATCACGCACTTTTTCTCTTGAAAGTTTACATGAAAACAATCTGTTTTCTGTCGCCCAAAACACCAGTTTCACACCCACGCAACAAATGACAGAACGATTATCCGAACTCTCTGATACAGACAAAGAGCTAACAGATCTCTTTATCGCCAAAGACTTTAGCAACTTTTTAGAAAGAGCCGTTATTACACAACAAAATATCTTAATATCGGGCAAAACCGGTTCTGGTAAAACAACCCTCTCCAAAGCTTTGATTGCAAAAATCCCTGACTATGAACGAATTCTCACCATTGAAGACACACCAGAACTTGTCGTTCCGCACGCCAACAAAGTGCAGCTCTTTTATTCAAAAGATAACCAAGGCTTAGCAAAAGCAGGCGCAAAAGAACTGCTTGAATCAGGATTACGCATGCGCCCCGACAGAATCCTTCTACAAGAGCTGCGTGATGGTACAGCCTTTTACTACATCCGTAATGTCAACTCTGGTCACCCCGGCTCCATTACCACCGTCCATGCCTCAACAGCCCTTGCAGCCTTTGAACAAATGACCCTTTTAGTCAAAGAAAGTGACGGTGGTGGTAATTTAGCACGCGATGATATCCGCGGCTTATTAATCTCGATGATTGATGTCATCATCCAATGTAAACGCCTCGAAGGAAAATTTCGTGTAACAGAAATCTATTACGATCCTTTCAAACGCCGTGATGCTTTTTAAAAAAACGCTACCCCTCACACCCTTTTTTATAAGCAAAAACTATACCAATAGAGCTTTCTTAAAAACACGATTAATCGCTTCAAGTTCAGTGTCAATAATCGAAAACAACAAGTAAAAAGAAGTAAAAATATCATCCCCATTCCCAATCACGAATGCGCCCCACAGGAAAACCAAAACGTGCCGAAAATGATATCTATAACCCTATATTTTTTCTGATTTTTTTTTGACATCAATATTTGCAGGAATATCGATACAAAATTTAGTATCAGTTTTACCTTTAGCTTCAGACAAAAGCTTCACAAACACCTTTTAATATACGAGGTCCTGCTTTATGTGCCTTATCCATTATTATTCTTTTCGATATTCATCAAGGCGCAGTTAAATTTTTCTTCAATGCATTCCTCTCTGATTTTGTCAAATTACCTCAAGATGATTGACTGTAAATATCTTCGATCAACACCGGAATATTTTGACCACCCCAAAAGGGTATAACCTTATATCCCCCACTTTTACTCTTATGCTTTTAAACCTAACTTTCCTTGGCTTCACCTCATTCCTTGCATAAAACCACCAACATCTGAATGAGTAGCAATAAAAGAAACAATATCAAATAATTATTCAGGCGATATGCCTTCTTCTTTCACAGAAATTCAATAAGCTGCCATTTCAATCACGGTTTGCATACATCATTCAATATACGGAAAACACCCATAACGATAATGATGTAAATGAAAAGCTCATTTGAAGTGAATGATCAGAAATATCAAATATCCAAATGACAAAACAAATCTTACCTATCTTCAGCTATATCTCTTAACCCTTGTCACTTTTCTCAAAAGTTTTAAGCGTTTTCGCATGAGGAATATACATATCAAACGGCAATCCTCTTTCATCAACAACTTTAGCTAAAGAAATTCGTATGAAATCAGACACCGTAAGTCCTAAACTTGCTAATATTTCACCAGCTTCTTTTTTACGTCCTATCATGTGGGTTCGTACAACGTCTTTTGTCACACCCATATTAAACTCTTTTGATTAGCTCTCTTGTGTCATATGGCTTAATAGGGCTTATACAGCATAAGGCTTTATCCTTGCCCTTACCGTATCATATCTATTGATCTTGCACGCGCTATTGCGTTGATTTTCTCCTGTTGTCTCTGTTGCAAAAACTTAACTGCCATTTGAAACTCTTTTATGCAATCTTGATCATGAGACTGTTGTTAAAAAATTGCTTTTGATAGATCATAATTTGTTTGCATAGCAAGCCAAGCATGTGCTGTGCTTACACCAGCCATTTCAAGCCTAATAGCAAGATTAGCACTCATAGCGGCTTTTCCATTTAAAACTCTAGAAAGTGCTACACGAGATATACCAAGCTACTCTGCTGCTTCATTAAAGGATAAACCAAGCTCTTTGATCACATCTTCTCGCAATAATTCACTGGGATGTGAAGGATTCTTCATCATTGTTTAGATCTCCTTTTTGATGATAATCCAGATAATCAACCATTTCGACATCTATGCTATCAAAGCGAAATATTACGCGACAATTTCCATTTACAGTAATTGACTAATAATCCTTGAAATCACCCTTTAGCAGATGTAATCAAAAAGACGGATAACTCAAAATCTTTTGGCGATACATCTCCTTCAAGAGCACTTAGAATACGCTTTAATTTTTGAGCATGGGCTGTTCTAATCCCTTCAGTCGTACCAGTATTATAGAAGGCTTCAATCCTTTTATGTTTAAATCTTAAAATTGTAAATGAATATAGAGTGTACCCTTCCAAAATCCAAAAAATGTTCATTATTTTTACATCACATAGCTTTTTTTACTTTATAAATATTAGAACTATCGTGAAAAAAATTGATCATTCTCATCTCTTTCTCATTATTCTACTAATTATTGGAAAAGTATAAGTTCATAATTAGGAGGAGCTAAACGTAATAGGAGCGTATCATATCTCCAATTGGCAGCGGCACTTAAAAACATCAAGATGATATAACCACAATACTCATTGCTGTTTGATGTTCATGGGGCGCTGCACCCGCTGTATGTCCAGTAAAAAGAATGAATAACACTTAAACTCCGGTTCTATCAAACTTATGTAAATATAATCATTTCTGATTAAATATACTGTTGATTTCCTGCTTCTTCGAGGCTGGTTTCACCAAAGTCACAGGACATTGGCCAGAGCCTTCCTCTCCACAGGCTGACACGGTGGAACTCACCGCCAAGTTTTTTAAATTAATCGCGGCATTAATGTCTCGATCATGGTTCGTACCACAATGAGAACATCTCCACTCACGTATGTTAAGAGGCAATTGTTCAATCTTACATCCGCAATGATGGCAGATCTTACTGCTCGCATACCAACGATCTGCAATAACAATCTGTCGACCATAACGTGCCGCCTTATATTCCAATTGACGGCGAAACTCGAAAAAACTTTGATCTGCAAGGGCACGCGATAAATGCTTATTTTTCAGCAAGCCTTTTACATGAAGATCTTCCAGACAAAATGTACCAAAACGCTGAATTAAATCTGTTGTAACCTTATGCAAATGATCTGTTCTGATATTACTTATCCGTGCATGAAGCTTAGCGAGTTTTTGTTTCTCCTTATAACGATTGCTCGAGCCTTTTTGCTTACGGCTTAGCCTTCGTGATAAGCGCCGTAAACGATTTAGCAAAGCCTTATAAGGTTTAACGCCTCCTATGGTTTCTCCTGTCGAAAGCGTTGCAAGTGCATTGATGCCCAAATCAAGACCAACAATAGCTTGGTTCTCGCTCAGTGACTCTTGATTATCTGTTTCAACGCTAAGACTTACAAACCACCGATCCGCTTTACGGCTAATGGTTGCTGACAAGATCTTTCCTTGAAATCGCAATTGTTCTCGCAGACGAACCCAACCAAGCTTGGGAATTCTTATCTTGAAACCTTGCAACTGTACTTGATCATTGGTCAAAGTAAAACGATCGTGCACTCCTTTCTTTCTAAAAGTGGGATATCGGCTTCTCCCTGAAAAGAAATTCTTAAAAGCCATACCCAATTGAATAATTGCCATTTGTGGAGCATTTTTAGTGACTTCCATTATCCATGGAAATTATTCTCGTTTTAGAGAATTGAATTGTCTACGTAGCGCATAGTCATTAGGCTTTGTAAATTATTATCTTTCTTCCATGCTTCATATTGCTGCTGCCATTCCTTCAGTGCCCAATTATAAGCAAAGCGCGCGCAACCACTGGCTCGAGCCATGTAGCTTCGTTGTTTATTGTTTAAGTCTAGAGCTATTTTGTGAGCAACAATCATTGCGATGCTTCTACAGCTTGACGAACATTTTCTAATAACTTTTGATTTTTTCTCGAACGACTTCCATAAAGACGAGCACTGAAGACAGTAATAATTTCTAAAACATCTTTGGCTAAATCTTCTTCAAAACTGCTTTCTTCTCCTTGATTGAGAATGACAACCTCAACTTGTTTGGCTTCACAAATGGCGAAGACCAATTCCGCACCAAAGCGCAATAAACGATCTTTATGCGTAATCACCAAACGACCTATTTCATTTTCAATGAGAGCATCCAATAAACGTTTAAGACCTTTTTACGATAATTCATCCCTGACCCTAAATCAGAGATGAGTTCATAAGTCCAACCTTGGCTTGCGCAATAAAGCTCGAGAACCTGTTTTTGTCGCTCTAAATCGTCTTTTTGATCATGGCTCGATACACGCGCATAAGCAATGGTTTTTCTTTGTGATAGTTCTCTCGAATGAAAAGCCCAGATCTAAACCTAGATAGGTCATAACGGCGGTGACCTCCTGCCGTATGCTCAGAAATAATTTTGCCTTCACATTCCCAACGGCGTAGAGTGCTGATCGAAACACCCAAAACTTGAGCGGCCTTACCTATCCCAATAAATCTATCCATAATGTATATTATTACACAGATATAAATAGATTATAAGTAAGCTGGTAAAGCCCCCACTACAAACTCTGTTAAACTAATAACCGGTTTACGAATAAGTAAAAGAAAAAGGAAAATCAAAAAAAAGCATATTTTTCATATCTTACGAACTATAGAGAAATCTATACGCATTGTAGTTATTAGAATTAGACTTTTCCCTTTTTTATTTAATTTGTTCGTAGATAGAGTATCCATTACCGTTATTACATCACTAACAGAGTTAATAATCATACCTTTTGTAATTGCCAAAATCCCGCATTAAAATCAGACCTTTATTCAAAGATGATCTGATAATTTTTTCAAAAAATTCAAGATTCCTCAAGTGCAGTCCCCATGCGTACATCATGATGAATAATAACATCCATCAACTCTGTCACGACAGTGTCCAATACTTCTCGTGCATCGCCTTCAGCCATAAGGCGGATAACCGGTTCCGTTCCAGAAGCGCGGATCACCAGCCTTGCCTCTTTTCCCAACCGCTTCTCTGCTTGATCAATGGCCGCTTTGACGGGATTTTTTTTCAAGACATTTTTATTTTTAATCGTTACATTTTTTAAAATTTGCGGTACAGGTTCAAACCGTTTACACAATTGGCTCATAGGGCTTTGACTTTCCTTCATACAGGCTAAAATCTGCAATGCAGCCACCAAGCCATCACCCGTTGTACCAAAATCACTAAGCACGATATGGCCAGAAGCCTCACCACCAACATTATATCCCTTTTGGCGCATGGCATCGACAACATAACGATCTCCAACTTTTGTCCTTACAAGGTGCAACCCTTTGCTATTCAAGAAACGCTCTAGTCCAAGATTTGACATAATCGTTGTGACAACACCATTGCACCGTAATCGTCCCATTTTATGCCAATTTTCAGCAATTACAGCAATTAACTGATCTCCATCAACCGTTTGTGCTTTTTCATCAACAATGAGAACCCGATCTCCATCTCCATCAAGAGCAATCCCCACATCAGCACGCACTTCATGCACTTTTCGTTTTAAAGAGCTTAAATCGGTTGATCCACATTTTTGATTAATATTGGTCCCATTGGGCTCATCATGAATAGCAAAAACCTCAGCCCCCAATTCCCATAAAGCACGGGGAGCCGCTTTATAAGTAGCCCCATTGGCACAATCCACAACAATACGCACAGTATCTAAGCGAACATCACGCGGCAAAGTTCGTTTGGCATATTCAATATAACGATAAATATCTCCCTCAACCCGTTTTGCATAACCAATTTCGGCAGAACTTGCTAAAGACTTTGAAAGATCTGTATCGATCAATTGTTCAATTTTCGCTTCCATATCATCTGAAAGCTTAAAACCATCAGGACCAAAAAGTTTAATTCCATTATCATAGAACGGATTATGAGAAGCAGAAATCATCACCCCAAGATCCGCGCGCAAAGAGCGGCAAAGCATTGCAACAGCAGGCGTTGGCACTGGCCCCAATAAAAAAGCTTCCATCCCCGCAGCAGTCAATCCTGAAACCAAAGCGTTTTCCAACATATAGCCCGATAATCGTGTATCCTTGCCAATCACCACACGATGAGATTGATGTTGTGAGCGAAATAAAACCCCTACAGCCATCCCCACCTTCATGGCAAAATCGGGTGTCATAGGAAATGAATTGGCTTTCCCCCGAATTCCATCTGTACCAAAATATTTTTGCACCATGCCTCTTTCCTTTAATATATAATTCTTCCCTTGGCTTTTCCTTAAAACCCTAACAAGCCCCCTTGGTACAATAGTCCTCCTCTCCCCGTATAAAATCAGATCATTGATCTTAAATCTTCATGCATTTAGACAATCAAGCCCCCTATTCACCATCTACACATCTAAACTACTCTCAAGCAATTATGTTTACACCCTTACACATAAAAGCAATATTATCTCCTCAAAATGCTCTATACATCCCTTTAACACAACCAACGGATAATTTCACACCCTTGCTAAATCCGTAAAGAAATCCAGCACCAAACCTCATACCCTACCAAATCAGCAAGGAAATCTATCGCCTAACCTTACACCCCCCTACCACATTAGAAAAGCAACAGTCCACCTCGCCTTGTAGCATGCTAAAGCCGCCATCATACAACGGCTTTGCTTAATTTTTTGCTTCCATATTTTTGCAAATATTACAAGAAAGGCGCAAACAAAACTTGCGCCTTTCTCAAAGAATTTAGAAGTTTTCCTAAAACATCGTCACTCAAGCGATATTAAACAGTTCTTATTTTTCTTTATCATGTCCCGCAGTATTGGACTTCTTTTCAGCATTACTTTTAGAGCGGTTGACTGATTTTGTAGTACCTTTTGTGCTTTGTGCTTTTTTCTCAGTCTCATCCGATTGCACTTCTTTAGACTGAGCCTCCTTAGGCTCAACATTACCGGATTTTGCTGTTTTTTTCCCAACAGCTGCCTCTGCTTTGCCTGCCTCGCCTTTATCTGTCTCTGCTTTATGAAGCACTGTTTTAGGGGCTGCTTCAGCGCTTTTTTCATCTACCACTGTTGTCTCTGTCTTCATTTTTCCAGTTTTTGGAACAGAAGACCCCCGTGGCGCAGCACCCTCATCTTTCTGTGTGCGTGAAGGAGGCTTTCCTGCAATAACTTCGTTAATTTCAGCTCCCGTTAAAGTCTCATATTCCAACAAACCTTGTGCCAAAGCAAACCATTCTTTTCTTTTTGTTTTCAAAATGTTTGTCGCATTTTTATAGGCATCATCAATAAGCTTACGCACTTCCATATCAATCATGCGCGCTGTTTCTTCAGAGACATTTTGTGTTCGCGCAACAGAATGACCCAAAAAGACTTCATCTTGGTTATCGCCATAAGCTACATTTCCAAGCAGATCAGAAAATCCCCACCGTGTGATCATCGCGCGAGCTAATTTCGTTGCTTGTTCAATATCAGAAGAAGCACCAGATGTGATATTTTCCTTTCCAAACTTTAATTCTTCAGCCACACGTCCACCCATCATAATGGCCAGACGAGAAATCATCCACCGATAACTCATAGAATAGCGATCGCCTTCAGGCAATTGCATCACCATTCCCAATGCTCTTCCCCTTGGAACGATTGTTGCTTTGTGAACAGGATCAGCAACCGGCACATTAAGAGCCACAATAGCATGTCCTGCTTCGTGATAAGCAGTGAGTTCTTTTTCCTCTTGTGTCATAGCGGTTGAACGACGTTCAGCCCCCATCATCACCTTATCTTTGGCATCTTCGAATTCTTGCATCGTGACAACTCTTTTATTACGGCTCGCAGCCATAAGAGCAGCTTCATTGACCAGATTCATCAGGTCTGCACCGGAAAATCCTGGTGTTCCCCTTGCCAAAATTTTCAAATCAACGTTAGGCGCTAAAGGCACGTTGCGCACATGCACTTTCAAGATTTGTTCACGCCCAGAAACATCAGGGTTTGGCACAACAACTTGTCGGTCGAAACGCCCTGGTCTTAACAAAGCGGGATCAAGCACATCGGGACGGTTTGTTGCGGCAATAAGAATAATACTTTCATTGGGCTCAAACCCATCCATTTCGACAAGCAACTGGTTTAAGGTCTGTTCACGTTCATCGTTTCCACCGCCAAGACCAGCCCCCCTATGGCGCCCAACAGCATCGATTTCATCAATAAAGATAATACAAGGTGCATTTTTTTTAGCCTGTTCGAACATATCGCGCACACGGCTTGCCCCAACACCAACAAACATTTCCACAAAATCAGACCCTGAAATGGTAAAGAATGGCACATTGGCTTCACCGGCCACAGAACGTGCTAGCAAAGTTTTACCGGTTCCTGGAGGACCAACAAGCAAAACACCGCGTGGGATACGCCCCCCTAAGCGTTGAAATTTTTGTGGTTCGCGTAAAAATTCAACAATTTCTTGAAGATCTTGCTTTGCTTCTTCAACGCCAGCAACATCTTTAAAGGTAATACGTCCTTGCGCTTCATTAAGCAATCTTGCTTTCGATTTCCCAAATCCCATTGCACCGCGTGATCCATTTTGCATTTGCCGCATAAAAAAGACCCACGCCCCCACGATAATAATAACAGGTAATAAGGAAAAGAGGAGATTGAGGAAAATGCTATTTCCAGAGCTTTCAGGAATAGCTTTAACATTAACGTTTTTGCTTTCCAATTTTTGTATCAAACCTGGATCGCGAGGAGCATAGGTTGAAATAGCTCTATGTTCAATGGTTTTTCCTGTTAATTTTTGACCTTGAATGGTCACAGATTTCAACTCATTATTCTCAACTTTTTGCAAAAATTCAGAATAGGAGACTTCTCCACCACCAGAACGTTGGCTATCTCCATTAAAGAGAGAAAACGACACAATCAAAATCAATGCAATAACTCCCCAAATAAGGAGAGAGCGGTAATTGGAATTCATATTCAGCCCACTTAATCAAATATAGATTTCAAACAGTTCCCCTTAACATATAACCTTGTCAGCCCCTTGCCAAGGGATGAGAAGCTGTTTATTTTCTTTTAGAGTAATTTTCCTTTATCTTTTCACCTCAATATTAAAAAAAGGTTCCACAACATTCACCAAGGCTGCATCTTCTCGTGAGGAAAGCCAATCGAAAGGTGCCATAATCCGCTTGACGATAACATGTTTATGAACAACTGCTTGAGAAATCAACTCTGGAATATCATACCCTTTATGATTTGAGATCATCAGCAGCGATTGTAAAGAGGGAAAATGAGGCTTTTCAAGCTCAAAATCGCTATTTTTTAATAAAAATTTCAGCTGTTCTAAATTTGCGGCTCCAACCTTTATAGCCTCATATCCATGATTTGTGATATGATAGCGCCCATCCCATATAAAAGTTTTATCTGGCTCAACAATAGCCTCTTTCATATTTCGCCCTTCACGCCACAAAGAAATTCCCTGCTTGTTATATTCAATAACAGAGCCCGCATAAGTAAAACGCCGCTTTTCTGAAGAATCGAGACAGAGTTTTTGAACAAGCATGCTTAATTTCTGATTGGGGAGCAAATAAAATCCCCCTCCCATCAGCACAGCAAAGAGCCCCACCACAAAAGGAAAACTGGAATGTTTCTGTAAAAACAGCGCAGGCTTTGCTATGAAACAACGCCCATGTTGGACAGTAATATCCAGCGCTAAGATCAAATCAGCAATATTTTGCGCGTGTTGACGACGCTGCAATGCGGCTTCATTTATTTTTTGAGCAATATAAGCCAATTTTTGTGGAGAAAGAGATTGACGCACGCGCACACGTTCAAAATTGCGATCTTCATTGGTTGGATCATCAATCCATGTTTGTCCTTGTAAGCGTAAATAATTCCGTAATGTTTGGCGTTTTACACCAAGGAGTGGCCGAATCAAACGCACTTTTCTATGCAACAGCGCCTCACGCGGAATACAGGATAAACCACGTTCATAGAGGGGACCATAGTTTTTTTCGGCAATATTTTTTCTTGTTTTTCTGGTATGATCCTCATCACGTATACCCTCGGCTTCACCGCGCAAAATACCAGCAAAACCACTGGCATAAACCTCATCGCGCATGGCAACAGCTCCACTATATAAAGCACCTCTATTCTTTTGGAGACGTTGATACCGCATTTGATAGGTCTCAACCTGATCATTGAGTGTATGCCCCGTCATAATAAGTGATGCGCCTTGTTTTTGTGCTTCTTTAACCAAGAGATCATAGCGTGCAACACGCGCGCTGGAAGCAATATGCGTCTTTGGCTTTTCGCCTTCCCATCGCACAGTGATATGTTGAATATCATGGACACGACAAATTTTCGCAACAGTTTCTGCCTCACGCATCGATTCTTTACGCAATTGATGATCAACCGTGACAACAATCATTTCTGGAGGAAATACAAGTGTTTCCAAATGCTCTTTGACCAAAAACATCAAAGCCAAAGAATCACTTCCCCCTGAGACGGCAAGAATCAACTTCTGACATTGAATAAAATCCGATGTTTTAAAGAGATTTCTTGCCAGTCTAACGCACACCGAAAACGACCTCGCTGTTTATTTTGCAGGTTTACAAAAAACAGATGCTAATGTTTGTTGACGTTTTGATTTTTTCACAAAATGAGCACAATCGTCTTTATTTGGCTCAAGAGCGACCATACTTCTTGCTAATTTCAGTAAAATCTCGGAGGTATAGAGCTTCTTTTTATCTGCATACCATGCGGTAAGATAAACTTGTGCTGCTTCATGATAGCGTTTTTGCCCCAACAAAGATTCGGCCAACCAAAATAAAGCATCATCACTCAAAGAATCTTTTTTGTAACGATTTTGAAAAGCGCAAAAGCTTTTTTCAGCATCAACATAGTTAGCAGAACGAATAAAATCATACCCTTCCTTATACAAAGCTTTAGAAGAAGAAAGATTGTCACTCTGATGTGCTTCAATTGGAGCACTTACTTCATGCGCTTTGTTAAAAGGTTGACTGTTTTCATGGTCATGGCTCTCCACCTTAGCTTCCACAGCAGTAACCTTTGTCTGATCACCTGTACTATGGTCCTGCTCCATCTCTTCCTTTACAGTCTGAGATTTTTCATCTACAGCAGACTTTTCAAAAGAACAAGAATAAACAGAAGAGGCTTCTGTATCAAAAAGCTCGTGAAACTGCTTGTTAACATTTTTTAAACTGTTATGCTCAAGCACCATTCGTATCTTATGCAAAAGCTTATCTAAATCATAATCTTTAAATAAAGCCTGTTGATTCTCTAAAATAATCCCTTGGTGCTCCGCAACACTAGTAGCTTTTTCTATCACATCAGATGCTGCTTTATCGGCTGCTTCAGGTGCTTCCTTCATAGCATCAACAGCCTTATTAACAGCGTCAGTGGCTTTTTCCGCCGCGCTAGATGCTGCTTTATCGGCTGCTCCAGGCGCTTCTTTCATAGCATCAACAGCCTTATCAACAGCGTCAGTGGCTTTTTCCGCCGCATCAGATGCTGCTTTATCAGCTGCTTCAGGCGCTTCCTTCACAGCATCAACAGCCTTATTAACAGCGTCAGTGGCTTTTTCCACCGCGCTAGCGGCTGCTTCAGGTGCTTTCTTCACTGCATCAACAGCCTTATCAACAGCGTCAGTGGCTTTTTCCGCCGCGCTAGATGCTGCTTTATCGGCTGCTTCAGGTGCTTCCTTCACAGCATTGACAGTCTTATTAACAGCGTCAGTGGCTTTTTCCGCCGCGCTAGATGCTGCTTTATCGGCTGCTTCAGGTGCTTCCTTCACAGCATCAACAGCCTTATCAACAGCGTCAGTGGCTTTTTCCGCTGCATCAGATGCTGCTTTATCAGCTGCTTCAGGTGCTTCCTTCACAGCATCAACAGCCTTATTAACAGCGTCAGTGGCTTTTTCTATCACATCAGATGCTGCTTTATCAGCTGCTTCAGGTGCTTCCTTCACTGCATCAACAGCCTTATCAACAGCGTCAGTGGCTTTTTCCGCCGCATCAGGTGCTGCTTTATCGGCTGCTTCAGGTGTTTCTTTCACAGCATCGACAGCCTTATCAACAGCGTCAGTGGCTTTTTCCACCGCGCTAGATGCTGCTTTATCAGCTGCTTCAGGTGCTTCCTTCACAGCATCAACAGCCTTATCAACAGCGTCAGTGGCTTTTTCCGCTGCATCAGATGC
>NZ_JBHIRC010000003.1:19134-147865 GCF_042196985.1 Bartonella sp. AA97HXZ
TGCTTTATCAGCTGCTTCAGGTGCTTCTTTCACTGCATTGACAGTCTTATCAACAGCGTCAGTGGCTTTTTCCGCTGCATCAGATGCTGCTTTATCAGCTGCTTCAGGTGCTTCTTTCACAGCATCGACAGCCTTATCAACAGCGTCAGTGGCTTTTTCCGCCGCATCAGATGCTGCTTTATCGGCTGCTTCAGGTGCTTTCTTCACGTCATCAGTTGCCTTATCAACTGCATCAACTTTATCCGTATCATGTGCAGGATATTCGGAAGCCTTTCGTGCCGCACTTTGAACAAGTGAAGTAGAACAAGCTATGAAAACCCCCATATAAAAGAGTGTTTTCCAATTGATTTTACGATACATTCTTTTTTCCCCTTAAGAGCTTATTAAATAGTTGAAACAAACAATCTTCTTTTTAATGACTATTCATGTCATTCAACGTTGTCACAGCACGTCGATTTTGATTCCAACAGGAAATATCATCACATACTGCTACAGGTCTTTCTTTTCCGTAAGAAATTGTTTGAATCCGTTGTGCGGACACACCAAGAGACACCAAATAGTTTCGCACAGCAACAGCACGGCGCTGTCCAAGTGCCAAGTTATATTCACGTGTTCCCCTCTCATCAGCATGACCTTCGATCATAATAGAATAATAAGGATAATGAAGCAACCATTCTGCTTGGCGCGTTAAAATACGTTCAGCATCAGCATCAAGTGAAGAAGAATCGAGACCAAAAAACACGCGATCACCCACATTAACCGTAAATTCTTGTCCTGAACCTGGTGACATCTGATTCAAACCAGCATCATTCATATAAGCGCCATTCATACCGTTAAGTGCACCAACATTTTTTTTGCCACACCCACCCAGGCATAGTGAGAAAAGAAAGAGGATAGCTAAGGAATGAGAGATGGTTTTTTTGGTAGAGCGCATAGTCCGTTTCTCCTTGAATTTCGTAAAGAAGGGTCAATTCTTAAAAATATTTTTAAGAATAACCGTTAATTCCTAATGAAGAAGAAATTTTTTCTGTTTTTTCGTCCTCATTTTTACTTTTGAGTCTCTGCCAATTTTTCTTCTCTTTGGCCATTCCTCTAACATTTCCATAAAAAATGTTTCCCTTATGCGTCATGGCTTTTTATGCATCATCTTGATCTTGACGATTTTTTTGCAGCGCGTTCAGCTTTGCAAAAACTTTATCAGCGTCAAAAGTCTTATGCAGATTTTCTTCACTCTCATTTTCCTCTAGAGCAGCGTTTTCCGTCACAGAAGCGGGAAGCAACGACCTATCTTCTTCTGCAGCAACAGGACGATTTTTCGCCGCACGCTGGAGCTCAAAATCTAAATCGATTTGCGAACACAAACCAAGCCCTACAGGATCAAGAGGAACCAAATTTGCACTATTCCAATGGGTTCTAAGGCGGATTTGTTCAATTGTCGCTTTTGTTGTCCCAATCAACCGTGCAATTTGTGCATCTTTCAACTCGGGATGGTTCGTCACCAACCATAGGATACCATTGGGACGATCTTGGCGTCGAGAAAGAGGGATATAGCGCGCCCCTTTACGTTTTTTTTCAGGAATATGCACCCTAGATTGAGAAATTTTCAATCGTGCGTTTTGATCAGCCTCCACCCGTGCAATTTCACTGCGCGTCAATTGCCCAGAACTAATCGGATCTAAACCTTTAATACCATAAGCCGCATCACCATCGGCAATAGCTTTTACTTCCAAGACATGCAATTTACAAAATTCTGCAATCTGATCAAAAGAAAGAGCTGTATTATCAACCAACCAAACAGCTGTTGCTTTGGGCATCAAAAGTTGCGTTGCCATTTTTATAAATCCTCTTCTGCGCCTCTTCTATGAGGCAGGTTACCGCCCACTCAAGAGCACTGGAACTTTTTATATGTTTAGGTCTCTCCAACCACTCCTAAAACAAAGTGCGGCATGGAATAAACCATTTTGCTATGAGATTACATTCTGTTATAGCGTTATTTTTGCTCAACGACAAGAGATCTCTCTTGTAATGATCCTCAACTAAGGTGTCTTTACCTTTAAGATGAATTTTCTTATAAAGGGTTTATTCGATTATTTCACCTCATGCTGTGGCACATTTATTCTGGTGGGATGCGTGCTTTATCGCCTTAAATTCTAAGGAGTATCCAACTGGCAAAAAAGCCCTCAAATAGGAAGGAAAACTATGGCAGGCCATTCACAATTTAAGAATATTATGCACCGTAAAGGGCGTCAAGATGCAATGCGCTCGAAAATATTTTCTAAGCTTGCGCGCGAAATTACCGTAGCAGCAAAACAAGGTGCTCCTGATCCAGCCATGAACCCACGTTTAAGGCTGGCTGTTCAAAATGCCAAAGCACAATCGATGCCGAAAGATAATATTGAACGCGCGATTAAAAAAGCGTCAGGCGCCGATGTCGAAAATTATGATGAAGTACGCTATGAGGGCTATGGACCAGGCGGCGTTGCCGTCATTGTTGAAGCTTTAACTGATAACCGCAACCGCACCGCTTCAAATGTGCGCGCCGCCTTCACAAAATCAGGAGGAGCCTTAGGGGAAACAGGATCGGTCAGTTTCATGTTTAATCGGATTGGTGAAATAGTCTATAAGCCAGAAGCAGGAACAGCCGATAACATCATGGATGCAGCAATTGAAGCCGGTGCCGAAGATGTGCAATCAGAAGAAACCGGACATCATATTACCTGCGCATTTGAAGATATTGGTGAAGTTTCCAAAACACTTGAAGCAAAACTTGGTGAAGCAGAATCGATTAAAACGATTTGGAAAGCCACCACCCTTGCACCAATAGATGAAGAAAAAGCTTTGTCTGTTTTACGACTAATTTCAACATTAGAAGAAGATGATGATGTGCAAAATGTTTATGCAAATTTTGATGTCAGTGATGAGATTTTGGCAAAATTGTCTGTATAATTCCCATCATTTGCATAAGCCTTCTCTTCATGCATGAGGGCTTCAAAAGCATCTGTCACCCCTCCTCTTTATCCGCACATATAAAAGCCCCGCGTCAATAGCGGGGTAAGCCATTGATGCAACAAGAAACCACAATCAATCGCAGAAAACATAATCCCAAAAAGAAAAGCATCCAAAACTCTGTAGCCTCACGCCTTTCTTACATGCCCCAAAGATTATCCCTATATCCCCTCTCTATTTTATCTTTTTGTTCTTTAAGATTAACCTCCTCTCTCCGCTCTCAAGTAATGAAATGATCTAGCCTCTAAACAATTAGGGGTTTCTTGACGTATTCCTATGACGAATCACTCATGAAATTCACTTGAAACTTAAGGCTCAACAAACATGCATTCCCCTAAATATTCGCTACGCACTTAA
Source organism: Bartonella sp. AA97HXZ (assembly GCF_042196985.1). NCBI lineage: Bacteria > Pseudomonadati > Pseudomonadota > Alphaproteobacteria > Hyphomicrobiales > Bartonellaceae > Bartonella > Bartonella sp. AA97HXZ. The sequence goes on from NZ_JBHIRC010000003.1 coordinate 22,498, forward strand.
AAAACACTTAGAATATATCAAGGAGATTTATACGCCCTATATCCCCACACCTCAAAGAGCAGTGTTTTTACAACATCACAGAATAAAAATAAGCAAATGGAAAGCCAGAGCTGATTGTTTAGCAAAGTATTGTACAAAAAGCCGGTACATCTCTCTAATCCGTTGCAGATAAATTTTTGACTTTATGGCATCGTATATTTCTAAAATAACGTCATTTATCTTAAAAATCTGTCCTTTTGCTCTTACCAATCAATCAATATTCAGATCTAAAACAACCGCGTACTTGAATAAAACACATCAGAGAGCAACAGCCCCCCTGACAAGAGGACTCTTCACAAACAAAATCGAAGAAGAAGTTTAAAAAAATATATATAGCGACACTTTGAATAAAAAGTTGAACTCTAGAGACCTCAGAATTTTCGACTCTATTTTTTCAAGGTCTTGTTTTGAATTTTTTTAAGCATTTTCCCCCAAGGAAATTCCATTATCGATCAACAACCATAGATGATAGATGAAATCTACATAACTCCCCATACCCACTATAATCAATTCCTTCTTTTAAATAATTAAAAACTATTGAGATTGTGTAAACTTGAGACTGTATAGACTATATTCCTTCTATCTTCTGTTTTTTTAAGCATTTTGTTTTACTGTATATTGAGCAAAGGCGACCATGCTGGATCTGAAGCATCATTGGGGGTGGGTAATTGACGTTCATTGCGACCCGTAATATCAATCGTATAAATTTTTGGTCCCATACCGGGATTTTTGCGAAAGAACATCAGCACACGACCATTAGGGGCCCACGTTGGTCCTTCATTGTGAAACCCTGTGGTTAAAATTCGTTCTCCTTGTCCATCAGGGCGCATAACACCGATAGAAAATTGTCCGCTTAATTGTTTTGTAAAGGCGATATAGTCACCCCGTGGAGACCAAATAGGTGTTGAATAACTCCCATCGTTTGAAGAAATACGCTGAATATCACTCCCATCCGCATTCATTTTATAGATTTGCGGCTTTCCACTACGATCTGAAGAAAAGACAATTTGTTTTCCATCCGGTGAATAAGAAGCAGAAGTATCAATAGCAGAAGTTGTTGTAAGTCGCGTCATCGTACGGGTTCGTAAATCCATAGTGTAAAGATTGGCACTCCCATCATTTTGTAACAAACTCATGATAACTTTTTGTCCATCAGAAGAAAAACGCGGAGCAATTGTCATGTTATTAAACGTTCCGATCAACTCTCTTTGCCCCATTTCAATTTGTTGGAGATAAACATGAGGTACTTGATTGTCCTCGTAAGCCATATAGGTCAATTCTTGTCTTTTTGGTGAAAACCGCGGTGTAAGCACCAATTCACTTCCATCAGACATATAAATCAAATTTGCTCCATCTTGATCCATCATTGCTAAACGTTTAATGCGTGCATTTTGAGGACCTGTTTCATCGATAAAAACAATCCTTGTATCAAAATAACCACTTTCTCCTGTCATTTCACTATAGATCTCATCTGCGATCATATGTGCCACACGCCGCCAACGTTCTGTCGCAGTATAAAAACGCCGTCCTTTCAATTGTCTTTGTCCAAACACATCCCATAAACGAAAATCGACCCTCAAACGTCCATCGATTTCTCTCATGACTTGCCCAGTAACTAAACCTTGCGCTTTTATTTTCTGCCAAGAAGCAAAATGTGGTTGTTTATTAGGATTAGAAATGTTTTCAAAAAAATTTGCTTTATCAAGCGGTAAAAACAGCCCCGACCGTTCGAGATCGGCTGTCACCACAGCAGATATTTTCAACCCAATCGAATCATTGGAAATAAAGTCTGTAATTGCAATGGGAATGGGATTAAAATCAGCGCTCGAAATAGTTCCTTTCAATTGCGCATAACCCGATGAAATACTTGAAAGCCACAACCCACAAGTGACAATAAACCAAGCAAAAACTTTATGTCTCGTTATAGTCATCATGGAATGTGTCCTTTCGTTAAGCGCTTTTTTCTCGTTTATCATCTTATTTCTTGGAGGGGATCAACATTAAAGTCAAAACCTTGCCCCCATAGATCATATTGATCACGTGGGAGATCTGCATAAGGTTGGCATGAAAAGACAGCAGCATACACCTGCCTTATCATAATAGCTTGTTGACTCTCAAGGCCGCTTACGGGATCAATGATAGGATCGCCCACAACCATCCCTTCACGGTCTAAATAAAATCGCAACCGCACGACCGGACGATTTTTTAAATCGCCGCCAAGCGCCACAAGTTTAAGCTTCTGTTGAATACATCCCCCCGCAATATTGACCAATGTTTGTGCCATTTTTGTGGTATCATTAATGTTTTTTCTTGCACCCAAAGCTTCTGGTGTATGAGAACGTTTTGCTCCCCCTCCTTGTGACCGGGCACGATTGAGCAAATTATTTTCCTCCAGAGCTAAAATATCTTCAATGGTCTGTTTCTCTTGGTTTTTCTTGTTAAGCTTTGGCGTCTTTTGATTCAATGCAGCCTTATTTTTCATTGTAGATTCTTCGTCAAATTTTGGTTTCAACTGTGGAAGAAGAATTTTTTCTGGAAGCACAATTTTGGGAACTTGATGAACCACCTGCTCTGCCGGTACTTTTTGTACCGTTGGAGTCAATTCTTTTGGCGATACCATCTCTTCATTTTTGTGTGCAGGCTTGAGCGCAACCTTAGAGGCATCTTCCGGCACTCTCAAAGGCATCTCAGGCGCAACCTTGGGTGCATCCTCCAGTGCCTCCAAAGGCATCTCAGGCGCAACCTTAGGCGCATCCTCCGGTGCCTCCAAAGGCATCTCAGGTGCAAGCTTTGACGCATCTTCCGGTACTCTTACAGGCATCTCAGGCGCAACCTTAGGCTCATCTTCCGGTACTCTCACAGGCATCTCAGGCGCAACCTTGGGCTCATCTTCCGGTACTCTCACAGGCATCTCAGGCGCAACCTTGAGCGCATCTTCCGGTACTTTCAAAGGTATCTCAGACGCAACCTTGAGCTCATTCTCTGGTTCTTTTGAAATCTCTTCTGTTTTTGCTTCTAATAATTCTGGTTTTGTAAGTTCTGGTGCAAATGTTTCTGACGTGTTCTCGCTTGATGGTGACGATGCTGTTTCAACGGGACGCAGCTTTTCCTTTGGTTGAAATGGTGCAAGACTATCTATTTGTCCCTCTCCAATATGGCGTGCATCTTCTTTCTCTTGTGGTTGCATAGTTGGTTTGACGGCAGGGATTGCACGTATAGGAGCCTTCACGGCTCCTTGTTGAGAAGAAAACTCGTCCACCAAAGGAGCAAGAGTAATGGGAATTGCTTCCAATGGTTGTGGTAAAGAGACAGAGCTTGTAAACTGAATAGCTCCCCAACTGAGAAAAATGACATGGACCACAAGGGATAAAGCCAAGCCTCGTTTCATACTATGATAAGAGTCTTTGTTCATTCTTTATGCCTTATTTACGCCTTACATTTTTTCATTTTTAATCACTCTATGCTCTTTTAAAAAAAATTAAGAACAACCGGTTATACGCAATTTTATTACTTATTATTTATTGTGCTAAACTTGCTAACGCAACTTGAGAAAACCCCGTTTTTTGAATATCCGCCAGCAGTTTTAATACTTGCTGATATTCAACAGTTTTAGCAACCCGTACAAAAACCCGTTGATCTTTTTGTGTAGCATCTGCTTCCAGAAGAGTTTTCAGGTGTGCAATCAGGGACTGTGACGTTTCATAATAATCTTGATTAATGGCAAAGCGCCCTTGCGCGTCAAGTGAAACCGTAAGAGGTGTTTTTTGAGCTCGTACGGGACCCGCTTGACTACGAGGCAAATCTAGAGGAACACCGTTCACTAAAAGGGGGGCAGAGACCATAAAAATAATCAACAAGACCAGCATGACATCCACAAAAGGAGTGACATTGATCTCACTCATCAGTTGGCTTCGTGAATGATGCCGCCTACGTGTATTTTTGCGAGAAGAAGAAGCAACAGAAAAGCCCATGGGATAAGATCCTTTTTATAAAGAGGAAGGTGCTGTGCGTGTTTCATCAATACGCCGCGATACAATTGTTGAAAATTCATCGGCAAAATTTTCTATTTGTGCAATGATGCGCGCACTTTCATGAGTCAACTTGTTATAAGCAATAACAGCTGGAATTGCTGCAAACAAACCAATAGCGGTTGCCAAAAGCGCTTCTGCAATCCCTGGCGCGACAATGGCAAGTGATGTATTTTGAGAAGCTGAAATAGAAAGAAAAGACTCCATAATACCAATAACTGTTCCAAAAAGTCCGATAAAAGGTCCCGCAGATCCCAGTGTCGCAAGAAAACTTAATTTTGATTCTATTTTTTCACTTTCACGTCCCAGCGTCAAATCCATAGCCTTATCAATTCTGCTCTGCAAACTTTTCGATGTATGGGTCCCTTTTTCAAGAGATTTTTTCCATTCAACCATTGCTGCCATAAAAACTGCGGATATACTATTGGTACGTTGACTTTTGCATGATGCATAAAGATCTTCTAGCGCTTTGCCAGACCAAAATGTGCGTTCAAACTGCTTTATTTCACGCCGTATTCTCCGATACGTAAAAATTTTATCAAAAATAATTGCCCAACTCCAGATAGAAGCGAGCAGCAACCCGATCATAACACCTTTCACGATCCAACTCGCTTGCATAAACAAATGCAACATTCCAATTGTTTCTGGATTCGTTAGTTCTAAATGCGGCATAATTTTTGTCCCTCTAAATGAAAGATGCATTTTTAAAATTTATAAAACAGATTATTTTATAGTTTCTAAATTTAAGTAAAGACTCTAGTCTCACATAAATCCATGCGCTAAAACAAGACTTGTTTCTTAAATTTCCTTAAAAAGTGATGACGAGAGACATCCCTCAATGCACGCCCCTCTCATTTCACAACAGCATTTATGAAAAATATAACGATCAGGATTTCTCCATAAATGCTATAAAAATAAAAGATATAAAAATGCATGATATAAAATCTATTATGCACCACCATCTTTACGCTTATGAAAAGAACGCTAAATCATCATACGCGTTTCTAGCTTAAAATGCTGCAATAAGTCTTAGCACTTGAAAAGATTCATAAGAGGCATTTATTCCTTTCTTAAGTGTTTTTGTACCCACTCACCAACTCCGCTTGTGACATGTAAGAAAATGTTTTTGATTAATTCGCGGCAATAGAGCTTGAAAAGAAAAAGTTTTACAAGTTTCAGAATTATCTGAAAGTGACAACGCAATGAATTATCATTGTAAATAAATATGTTATCATCATAAAAGATGACGCTTTGCCTCAGGCTATTGTTTCTCTCATTCTTTAATAAGATCACACCATCGGGCACAAAAAACGACACTAAACCACCCTAAAACGCCTCACAACAATGCACCTCACCTAGGCCCCCTATAAGTCCTATATAATCTAGTGTAAGTCTCATGTAATCTCATTGTGTTGTGAATTAGCCCCTTTCAATGCCTATCATCTCTCTGGCACCTTGGTATAACGTACAAGCTTCTGTGACATGAAAAAAGCCTTTTCACATTTTTACCTCATCAAAACCGGCTTCTTCGCTCTCTTTGCTCACTTGCGATATTTGATCATTATTGCATTGAGAATGATCCATAAGGAACATTTTTACAATTTTTTCAATGGTTTATATTGTTCTCTTATGATGTATAAGCAAATGATTTTAATTGTTTCAACATGAACAGATCTGAAATGAAAGTATTTTATTCTATTCCTCTATTGGGGTTTGTGCCCGTGAGAAGTGATAATATATCTTTTTAAGTCAATATATTATATAGAATAATATGCTTTTGAAACTTTAAATGCAAGAATGCATTTCTGCTTTGTATACATTGATCTCTCACTCATTCACTACGTTTAGAAGCGCACATAAATCGCGCATTATAGCACATAAAGTGATGCATTATAGATAGAAATGGATGAAACACGCGCTCTTGTGATGCCAAATGACAATCCAGTAAAAAAACAAATCAAATTGCTTAAAAACACCCTTTGGGTGTTTTGAGACAATTTTCGACCTAATGGCTTATTATCACTTTATTGCAATATTGCGCTGGGTATGTGCATTTTTATAAAAATAAATCTTAATCCATTTTTATTTCTTTTTATATTTTGTACCTTTTCGCTGCTTTCCGATGCCAACAAACCTTTCTTCAAAAGAAAGAAAATATCTTGAGTTTATAGCAGAAAATGGATGAGGCGACATTGTTTTTGAATCATAACATGGATGAGGCGTGTTTAATTTTGTGAAATATCATCTTCAATTTATTGTAGTGTTGTAGCAGAGCTGTTTTCTTTTTCTGTATCATATAACCTTATTGAAAAACATTTAGGCTATAATAAATGTATAGTCTTAGATTATAGATTACTTTATATCTGCTGATCTCTCCTGAAGCGGCTGTTTCAATGAATCACACTTTTAACCAAGCATTTTTGCAAAAAGTTCTTTGGGTAAACGTCGCGGTTTTGCCTCCTCATTAATCAGAGCAATTTCAACTTTGGCTGTTACCAACGTGGTCATCTCATGCAAAATAGATTGCTCCATAAAAAAGCGGGCCCCTTGGATATGAGTAACACGTGTTTTAACAACTAAAAGATGATCAATTTTAGCTGGTCTTGAAAAATTAATTTCCATATGACGAACAACAAAAAACAGTTTTTCCCCCTCACCCCCTGCTGCTAACATCTTATTATTAAAACCGGTATCGCGTAAAAACTCTGAACGTCCTCGTTCAAAAAACTCAAGATAACGCGCATGATAAACTACACCGGAAAAATCTGTATCCGCAACATAAACGCGGACCTGAAAATTATGAAAAGCGTTTGTATGATTGCTCTTAAAAGGTGTTATTTCTGTCATCGACTTCATATCCCATAAAATCATCTAATATAGCAAATTATCTATCAATCAAAAGATTGAACACATTTTTGTGTTGAAGTTGTGAAAAGCAAAAGCAAAAAATCTTTAATAGTGCCAAACCTTTTTAGCCAGAATATGCTAAAAGAAGGCACGTCTCTTGTATTTTATGACCTTGCTATAAAATATTCACATAGTTTCTTTTAATAAAGAGAATGCCTTAGTCATCTTCCCCATCCCATAAAGATGTCTGAAGTGATGAATTGTCTTGAGCATCAGAAAGTTGAGAACGCCTTTGTATAGACGTTGTAGAGGCTGGAGCAGAAAGCCCTAAATGGCTCCAAGCCTTTTCAGTTAGAATGCGTCCACGAGCGGTTCTTTGAATAAAACCTTGTTGGAGCAAATACGGTTCAACAATATCTTCAATGGCATCGCGTGGTTCTGATAAAGCAGCAGCAATTGTTTCAATCCCCACCGGTCCCCCTAAAAAAGTTTCCGCAATCAGGAGCAAGTAGCGACGATCAAGCGGATCAAGCCCAAGATAATCGACTTCAAGGCGCGAAAGCGCTTCATCGGCGATTTTTTGGTCAATTTGTTTTGCTTGTTTAACCAAAGCAAAATCACAAACGCGCCGTAAAAGCCGTCCGGCAATGCGCGGGGTTCCCCGTGCTCGGCGTGCAATTTCATGAGCACCATCATCACTGATCTTGACGGCAAAAAGTCGTGCATTACGCTGCACAATATATTCCAATTCTTCTATCGTATAAAAATTGAGACGAATTGGAATACCAAAACGGTCTCTCAGCGGTGTGGTCAAAAGCCCCAAACGTGTGGTTGCCGCTACCAAAGTAAATTTAGCCAGATCAATTTTCACCGAGCGTGCGGCCGGCCCCTCCCCAATGATCAAATCCAGTTGATAATCTTCCATGGCTGGATAAAGAATTTCCTCAATCGCCGGATTTAAGCGATGAATTTCATCAATAAACAAGACATCACGTTCTTCAAGATTGGTCAAGAGAGCGGCTAAATCTCCTGCTTTAGCGATGACCGGCCCTGAAGTAGAGCGAAAATTAACGCCTAATTCTTTTGCCATAATCTGTGAAAGCGTTGTTTTTCCTAACCCCGGTGGTCCTACAAACAAAACATGATCCAGCGCTTCTTGCCGCGTTTTTGCTGCTTCAATAAATATTTTTAAATTAGCCCGTGCCGCTTCTTGACCAATAAAGTCATCGAGAACTTGTGGCCTCAAGGAACGATCTGGATCGTTAGGAAGGGAGGCGGAACCCAGAAGGCGTTTATCTTCATCTTTATGCATTGTTACCTTGATTTTAAGTAGGAGAAGAAAGCAATTTGAGACTATGGCGGATCAGCAGGGCAGAAGAAACAGTTTCCCCCTCAAGAGCGTTCATCGCAAGAGCAAGAGCACGGGATGCATGCTCCCGTTCAAACCCTAGCTTCATCAACGCGGAAAGCGCATCATGCGCAGGTTGATTGGTCATCTCACGCTGAGAAACCGAAACAGTCTTGACCGCTTGTTCAAAGGGGAGTGTTTTACTTTTCAGTTCACCCACAATTCTTTCACTGACTTTTTTACCAACGCCCGGCGCTCGACTAATCATCGCAACATCGTTTAAAGCAATAGCCTGTGCAAGTTCATCTGGCGATAAAGTACCCAAGATTGCCAAAGCAACCTTTGCTCCTACTCCAGGAACATTTTGTAGAAGACAAAACCACTCCTGTTCAGCTCTTGTAGTAAAACCAAAAAGGCGGATTGCGTCTTCCCGAACATGCGTTTCAATAAAAAGGCTTAACGCCTCCCCAACAGAGGGTAAAGAAGGACGCAGCCGATTTGACACAAAAACAACATACCCCACACCGTGAACATCAAGAAGGATATGATCATCAAAGATATGTTCAAGAGTGCCCTTTAATTTGCCAATCATGTTGCCACCCCACTCATATCGCCATCCTTGCCTGATAAGATCGGTCAATACTGTTACGGTGCATACTATGACAAAGAGAAAGAGCAAGAGCATCAGCCGCATCACTGCTATCAAATTCAGCCCGTGGGAGGAGAACTTTGACCATCATATGGATTTGTTCTTTAGCCCCATGTCCAACCCCAATAACTGATTTTTTCACTTTGTTGGGCGCATATTCAAAAACAGGAAGATTTGCTTGCGCAGGAACCAGCAGTGCAATTGCACGCGCTTGCCCAAGTTTTAAAGTTGCTGTAGCATCTTTGTTGACAAACACATGTTCTACAGCAGCTTCATGGGGCATAAATTGATGCACAACCTCTGAAAGACCTTTGTGGATCTGACATAGTCTGGAAGCCAGCGCACACTGTACATCAGAAGAAACCGTCCCTGCTGCAATAAACTGAAGACGATTACCCGCAACATCGATAACGCCCCACCCTGTACGCCGTAATCCGGGATCAATGCCTATAATACGAATCGTCTCTGCCATAAACTACAGTCTATACACTTTTCCCCCTTGTGAATAAAGATGTGAATAAAGACACGACCACAAAGAAAACAACAACCCAAGACAAAACCAGTAAAAAGATAATCATATCCCCCAAATTTATACAATTATAACACACAACGAACAGCATCTTTATGGAACACACTTTATGAAGCATAACTGAAATCAATCAAAACCATTCACACATCACAAGCAAGCACCCTCTAAAGCATAAAAATTCCCTTTCTATATCATATCCAACGCCATAACGGTTAAACATCGCAAGCGAGCAAATAGAGAGTGCTGGATTGCACATTCATAAGTGTAAAGAGGCTATGCAATGGATGGTACACACTTTACGAAAACTTTTTACATTATAGCATGACGCTATCATTATAAATCAACGCATTGATTTATAATGATAATTAATTATTTTGTATGTTGCATAAGAATCCCGAATATCCTAAAATTTTCTCATTACAAGTCTGTTTATCTTGAATCAATCAAAACCATTCTCTTACATATGAAACGTGGGATTGCCGTATAGAGTAAAACTATACAAGAAAGGACTAAAAATGCCTCTAATGAATTGTCTCAAGTTCCAAAGGCTGTTGCAACATTGGGGACTGGCAAAGATGATGATAGTGCCGGCTTTTTCCTTTGCAAGCGTAAAAATGAGAGAGGCTCAACGAATGTGAATAAGAACTGAGAGGTGTTTTTGAATATACTCATCACACCACAATGACATTGCATAGAGAGGGACATTGCATGGGGGCACAGGGAACCCATGGGGCATTCATTATATGGCACTTTATTTTGGATATTTTATTTTACGCGAGGGAAAATAACTTCCATTCAAAACAAAAGAAGCCCCAAAACTGCAACAATGTGTATCATCCTCATTAACACACACTTTACAGCAGCTTTATAGGCATAAATTATAGAGCATAAATAAATTGATGTACAAGCCCCTGCTCTATCTCAGAGCCAAAACAAAATCACACGATAGATCAACAGAAAGTGTTCCAGCTGCAATCAACCAAAGTCGATTTCCCACAAAACCAACCATACTCCATCCCATGCCATAATTCGCAATCAATACCTATCCCTCTCTCAGCTATAAGCTCAAGATATTTCCTACGCTCAAATAGAAATTAGGCAGAAAAAAGCACTCTAGTTTGGTTTTAGTTGTGAAATTTTGGTTGTAAAAAATGGATATACTGCTCTAAATATCGCAAGAAAGAAGCAAGGAGCTATTTTTCTCAGAATACCCAAAAGCTGTTTTGAGCAATTCGATTTGTTTTCCTACTGGATTATCATCTTCTAGAGCAGAGGAGGCCCCAGTTTCCCACCCAGCACGCATATAGGTTATGCACGCTTCTAAACGTAATGAACGAGAACAAATTGACGGAAAGTTTCTGGCAATTCATGCCAATGAGGGGTTTCAAGTTCCAATGTCGGTGTATGAAGTGACACTTTTACAATTTCTTTTTTTTATTTGTTCTGATGATATTTCTCCTTCGCACAAAGCAAGGGGAGTCTCTCTAAGAACGCCCAAAGGCTGTTTTGAGCAATTCGATTTGTTTTCCTACTGGATTATCATCTTCTAGAGCAGAGGAGGCCGCAGTTTCCCACCCAGCACGCATATAGGTTATGCGCGCTTCTAAACGCAATGAATGAGAAACAAATTGGCGAAAAGTTTCTGGCAGTTCTTGCCAATGAGGGGTTTCAAGTTCCAATGTCGGTGTATGAAGAGATACTTTTACAATTTCTTTTTTTATTTGTTCTGATGACATTTCCCCTTCACGCTCTGCGCGAAGAAGAAGGAGTTGAGAAGCGATTTGCATAAGTCGTGTACTTAAATACATAGCCTCTTTCGCATAAACTGCAGAAACCTCTGCCGAAAGAGAGCGTGCTACTAATTTCCCTTCTGAGTCAATATACGCTGCGGTTTTTTCAATCAGCGCCATTGTTTCTTCATAGAGACGATTAAAAGCATTTTCAAAAGCATTATGCTCAATCATGATAATAGGTTCATCATATGGACGTTTATGTACACTCACGCTTTTATACTCCAAGTATCAGCACAAAATCACACCCCTTAACGAATAGAGTATTAAAAAGTTTCTTTTGTTGCTGTATAGAACGCTTTTTTTTAAAACTGCTACCTCTTTTAATTTTTTTGCGCAACGCACTTTTTATACTAAGGTTAACGTGCCCAACAAACACTACAGGAATATTTTTTATAAACGGATCATTTTCCTTGAAAAGGACCACTGCCAAGATTGCCGTTTTTCACAATAATAAGCGACTCCAAATTGCAAAGCAATACCCGTTATTATTAAGAGGGTATCGGAAAAAAACGTTTCTGTCATCACTGTTTTTACAATTTGTCCAAACATCGCAAAAATGGTTCCCGTTACAAAGACCGGTAAACTATGTTTTCCTAAAATTGCTAAAGGATGTTTTGGAGAGACATAAAACCATTTATTGATGCGCGGCAAAGAAAGAATGAGAAAGGCTAATGCAAGAACATGGAGTAAACGTGGCAAGCTTAAAAAGGTTTTATTAAAGTTCAACAATGGGGAAGACCAGCCAAGCCACCCCAAAATGCCCCACCAATTTAAGCGAACCCATGACAGCGCCAACAAGAGATACGCTGCCGCACAAACAATCCAAAAAGACTGAAAAGCGATTTTTTTTCCTTGTTTAAGCGCTAAAGTACTGGTCAATCCTATGACAAATAAGAATTGCCAAGACAAAGGATTTAAAAACCACTTTCCCTTTAAAGGATAAGAAGGAGGAGCAATTTTATAAAATCCGCAGATAAGATACAGTGTAAAGGAGCCCAAAAGCAGCCATTTTGTCTGCTTACAACTCAAATAAAGGATAAAAGGCGCAAAAAACATCAAAACGATATAAAGAGGAAGAATATTATTATATCCCAATTGATGCCCAAAGCTTAAGGTACTCAAAAATGCGATACCAGGCTCTTTAAAAAAGAGTCCCACATTGTTCATCGATAAAAGTTTTTCTGTTCGCCATAATAAAAAGGCAGCAAAAAAAAGACTTAACGTGACAAAAGTAGTAAAAAGATATGCACCATAGAGCTGCAGAGCTCTGTACCAAAGTTTTCGGATAATAAAAGCAAAGGATTTTTGCTGTAATCGTCCATGAAAGCTTAACCCAAGAGCAATCCCTGAAAGCAAAACAAACACTTCTGCACAATCAGAAAAACCGAAATTTCTATGAGTAAAAGACTCATAGATCGTTCTGGGAATATGGTTGATGAAAATCGTCAATAAGGCCAAAGAACGAAAAACGTCAATGCGTGTATCACGGCGAAAAGATTGAGTATTATGCTCAAGAATACCTTGGTACTTCATCAGTGGACTCCCACACGTTGCACCCCCCTTGAAGTCCCATAAAATGGTGCTTACCCTTATTGCCAACAAGCATGAACAGAATGAAATTTTAATTTTTAAGAGTCAAGTTTCATTTTAAGCGTTTATTTTTTTAAAAGCAAAAGTTTTTTAAAGGCAAAAGAACGAAAAGCGTCCATACGTGTATCACAACAAAAAGGCGACATATTATGCTTAAAAACACTCTCATTTCTCATAAACAGGCTTCCACACACCCACAAATCCTTTAAATTACGTGAAAATGGTGGTCACTTTCATCGCAAATAAGCATAATAGAATGAAACTTTAATTTTTAAGCGTTATTTTTTCTAAGAAACAGGGATTTGACATGACAGAACAAAAAAATAAACCAATTGATCCACCTCTTTTCCCTCAGTTGATTTTAACACTTGATGTTCGGCGCAACACCCCAAAAACATTTTTGCAGCAAATTTTGCAAACAAAGTCTTTTGCATGCGTCATCCTCCATGATTCTGAAAAGTTGAAAGATGATAGCTCTTTTTTACAACAACAAGCGCAAACTTACGCAGAAGATATTCAACATCATGACGCAGCCCTTCTCATCGCTGATGACAGCCGCATTGCTGGGCGCATAAAGGCTGATGGATTGCACATAGAAGATGATCTTAACGCTCTTGAAAGCTTCAAAAATCAGCAAAAGGAACAAAAAATCATAGGCTTTGGCAATCTACGCAATCGCCATAGTGCTATGCTTGCAGCGGAAACAGGTGTTGATTACCTGTTCTTTGGAAAACTCGGTGCTGATAAAAAACCCCAAGCGCACCCCCGCAATCTCCAGTTAGCAACATGGTGGGCAGAAATTATGCAAACCCCCGCCATTATCCAAGCAGGAAGCGATTTTTCAACCTTTGATGAAGTCTTAAAGACTGGATGTGAATTCATTGCTGTAGAAGAAGTCATTTTGGGGAACGACAACCCCTTAATACTGCTTAAAACAATGCAAGAAAAATGTGAGAAAACCCCCTTGTAATATAGGAGGAGAATTTATAAATAAAGCGTTAACTTTCGTGCTTCTTATATAGAGCACATAACGGCATATACAAATAGGAGAAAAATTCGTTTCGTTCATTCACAATTCAATCAGATCGCTTCATCACGCAGTAAAATTTCCCATCATTTAGTCAAGTTTTCCCACGTTTCAATCAATTGAATGGAAGGTGACCGTCTCTTTTTGTGCATTGTATAAGAAAATGAAATCATAAAGCTATTTAAATTCAAATAGTTATAAAAATAAATCAACATTTTATATTAATAAACAGCGATATTGAAAGAATATAAACAGTGAAATATAGCGGCACCTTCGAAGACCTTAAAGATATAGTTAAAAAAGCTGGATATAAAATCATAGAAATTAAGTCTCTATCACTTAATTCTTCTAAAGGATATCAGATCAAAACCTCCGAAGGAGGCGTTATTAATTGGTATGAAAGCACAGGAACAATCAACGTTCAAGGCAAAGAAAACATAAAACAAAAGTTAATAGAAGATTTAGCAAAGTATATAGAAGAAACATCAACGATTCCTTCCTCAAAAACTGCCTCCAATCCTTCAAATAAAAAAATTTTTATCGTTCATGGTCATGATTGTTATGCCTTAACGGAGCTTGAAAATGTTCTTCTCAAGCTTGGTCTCGAACCATACATCTTACAAAACACGAGTGGTAATGGTTTACCCATCATTCAAACTTTGAAAAAAGAAATTTGTGACAGTTCTATAAGTTTTGGTATTGTACTCCTCACGCATGATGACATGGGTTATGCTATATCTCAAGGTGCAGAAAAAATTCAACCCCGTGCACGACAAAACGTTATTTTCGAAATGGGCATGTTAGCTGCCACACTTCCTCTTGAGAGGATTGCTATTCTACAAAAAGAAGGCATTGAAATGCTTTCAGATGTTGGTGGAGTTTACTACCTTTCTTTTAAAGAACACGTAAACGAAACATTTCCCAAACTTATTAAGCGCTTACAAAAAGCTGATTTCTCTTTTAATACAGATACAATTCATGCATTAAAGTAAATTTGAATAATGCTTATGTTTATTTTTTAAAGCGCACGCCCAAAACCACAAGACACCCCACCACATTCCACAGACACACATCCTATAGCACAGAGAAACGATCACCCCCCCCTTATTCAAACAGCAAGCGATTGTGCAAATTTTAATGAAGAGACCGCGTGTAAATTCATTACCATAGAAGAAATCATTTTAATCCCTTTGATAAACACGGAGGCTGTTGTCATGATTTTGGTAATTGTTCCAGAGAGATTTAAGAAGCAGATAGCCTCTCATTAGATTAAAGAAAAATAGGAAATTCACGTCGGGCATGTACTACAGCTACAATTTCGATTTGATGTGCAGCTACTCGATACAATATAAGGTAATTTGGATGCGCTACAATTTCTCGTAATCCTAATACCTTCTCACTCTGTCTGTATAAATATGGATGTTCTGCCAATGGCAGTACGGATGCTTCCAAAAACCTTTTCATTCGGCGCGCAGCAGATGGATTCTCGCGAGCAATATAGGTAACATCTGACGCAAATCGTCGCGCGCCGAAGACAACCAAACAACCGGAAGCATCACTTTTCCTATTCAGCTTCAAGCTGACTGATTATAACTTCCATTTCAGCCATAACCTCATCATGCGGAATAGGAGGATATGGATTTGCAAGACTGCTCGCTACCTTATCGCGCAGCCATGCAGTGTAGCTGCTTTCCTGTTCAACGGTTTCGAACTCTGAAATTAGCGGAGAAAGGGTGGTCTTCATAATATATGTCCTTTCTATTCCTGAATATTGAAGATAATTACTCTTGGCTATGTTGTCAATACTAGCGAATTGAAAATGTTTAACTTTTAAGCGTCCAAAGTTCTTTTGATCTTAAAACTTAAGGCTTTTTAACCCTCTCAAAAAACACGGGGGCTGTTGTCATGATTTTGACAATCATTCCAGAAAGGTTTAAGAGGCAGATAGCCTCTCAGTAAAAAACAAATTTTGTAAGTAAAAAACTATTTTTATTGTAAATTTCCTGAAATTACTTTATGAATTAAAAGATGTTTTGGTCGCATACGCAACGACCAAAAGGGAACTGAAAACCCTAGATCCGAGCGTAAAAATAAACCCACTCCTGTGGGTATCCCGGAATTCCGGGAGATTTTGCTATGTCCAGGTGCTTCTCAGCACTAAAAGCAAAATGCTGACTCGGATTCAGTGTTTTCAGACTCCCGGAATACTCATGCGAGGGCGCTCGCAACCGGCGCGGAAAAATGCAATCTCAAAATCTTAATATTGATCTTTTTACTGGCAAAAAAATTCGTTTGAGACGAAAAATGCTAAAAATGTCTCAAACAACTTTAGGGCACGCTTTAGGCGTCAGCTTCCAACAAATTCAAAAATATGAAAACGGCTTAAATCGTGTCAGCGCAGGGCGTTTAATGGAAATTTCTGATATTTTGAATGTTCCCATTGCCTTTTTTTTTTACGCGGATATCATTACAAAACAACAGCCCCCATACCACCATGAAGAAATCGCATCAAGCACAGAGGAATACCTGCTGCTCAAAAGATTTAGAGTTCTAACCTCGATAAAACAGAAAGCCTTTTTACAGCTGATCTCTGATGAGAATGCAAGCTAACATCACGCGATAGCGTGCGCTATTCAAAGTCCCCTTTGTGAACGCTTTATTGCTTGAATGCAAAACATGCCACCCCTCCATTTTAAGAAACGACACGTTAAGAGACACTATTTTAATTTTTATTGTAAATTTCCTAAAATTACTTTATGAATTAAAAGATGTTTTGGTCGCATACGCAACGACCAAGAGGGTCTTGAAAGCCCGAAAATCTAAACATGAATTTACCCCACTTTGTGGGTATCCCGGAATTCCGGGAGTTTTTGCTATGTCCAGGTGCTTTAAGCACTAAAAGCAAAAAAAGCTGATTAGATTTCAGTACTTTCAAGCTCCCGGAATACTCATGCGAGGGCGCTCGCAACCGGCGGGGAAAAATGCAATCTCAAAATCTTAATATTGATCTTTTTATTGGCAAAAAAATTCGTTTGAAACGAAAAATGCTAAAAATGTCTCAAACAACTTTAGGGCACGCTTTAGGTGTCACTTTCCAACAAATTCAAAAATATGAAAACGGCTTAAATCGTGTCAGCGCAGGGCGTTTAATGGAAATTTCTGATATTTTGAATGTTCCACTTTCCTTTTTTTATGCCGATATCATTACAAAACACCAGCCCCCGTATCATCATGATGAAATCGCATCAAACACAGAGGAATACCTGCTGCTCAAAAGATTTAGAGTTCTAACAACGGTAAAAAAGAAAGCCTTTTTACAACTGATCTCTGATGAGAATGCAAGCTAACATCACATGAATAGCGTGCGCTATTCATAAGCATTCATACGTATTTTAAAAAGCAACCTCCATTGTAAGCATTTTTTCATTTTAGGGGGATAAGCCATTGATATAATAGAAGATAAGCATCTTTACATACGATAACCCCTCATCATTATTATTTTTAACAGGACTGTATTATTTTTAACAGAACTGTTTTAAACAGTCTGTCTCTCGTCGACATTTATGCTACTTTTTTAACTTACCCAACCCTACCTTGAACCAAGACGAAAAACTGAGAGATAAAAAGTAATATAGAAATGAGATTCTTATACGGCTTGTAATGATGAAAAAAAAATGTGAAAATTCTGATCGGTAATGAGGAGAAAACACCATGATCAAGAGAAGCGTGAAGCTGCTTATCTTAGGCGTGATTGGGCTTGCAAGTTCTGCTGTAAGTTCAGCGGGAAACACTGAAGAAATCTCAAATTCTGAAAGCTCTTTCAATACGATTCAAGAAGCTTCA
The DNA here is from genome assembly GCF_042196985.1 of Bartonella sp. AA97HXZ. Lineage (NCBI taxonomy): Bacteria > Pseudomonadati > Pseudomonadota > Alphaproteobacteria > Hyphomicrobiales > Bartonellaceae > Bartonella > Bartonella sp. AA97HXZ. The sequence continues at coordinate 40,191 of NZ_JBHIRC010000003.1, forward strand.
AACACTCAAGAACCCTTTCAGCCCTTAAAAGCTGGAGACTATGACCAAGCCTATGACTATTACATCCAAGGTTATTATTTAAAAGCTTTTCGTGAAGCACTCCGACGTGCTGAAAAAAATGATCCTTTTGCACAAACTCTTCTTGCCCGAATTTATATGGAAGGATGTGCTGTTCCTATTGACGGTGCGCGTGCTGCTTTATGGTTTGAACGCGCTGCAAAACAGGGGGAACCCCAAGCACAACTACGCTATGGACTTATGTTGTTCGATGGTAACTTTATAAAACAAAATCAAGAACTTGGTGCGCAATTCATTCAAAAAGCTGTCAAAGCAGGCGTCAAGGAAGCCTATTTTTATTATGGACAACTGCTTCTTTATAAAGCCTCACAGGAAAAACAAGCTCTCCCTGGTGTTTCTTCCCAAAGTCGTGAAAATGAAGCAATAGAGCAAGCCTTAAAATGGTACTTAAAAGGTGCTGCTCTTGGGGATGCTGAAGCGGCTTTTTCTGCTGCAAAAATTCTTTCCTTAGGCACATTAAAGCGACCAAAAGATGATCGCAATGCCCGCAAGCTCATGGAAGTAGCAGCTCAAAACAACCACTTAAAAGCTCAACTTCATTTAGCACAATGGCTTGTACAGGGGCGTGGAGGAGAAACAGATTTTCAGCGTGCTTTTCATTTACTTCACAGAAATGCCGTCAACATGATTGCACCAGCACAGATTTCCCTTGCAAGGCTTTATCGAGATGGCACAGGAACAAAAGGCGATATAATAATGGCAGCGGCATGGTATATGCTCGCAAAGGAAGCAAAAATGCAAGCTCCTGATCTTGAAATAATGCTCCAAGGCATGGACAAGACACAACTAGAAAAAGCGCACAAAGAAGCAATAAAGCTCCTTCCTGTTTTTTAAAATACTCCTCTCTGCTTCAAAAAGATAAAATTTATAGAAATTCCGGGAGATTTTGCTCTGTCCAGGTGCTTTAAGCACTAAAAGCAAAAAGGCTGATTCGAGGTCAGTGTTTTTAGACTCCCGGAATACCAACGCGAGGGCGCTCGCAACCGGCGGGGGCTTTAAAATGCGAGCCAAAAATCTTGATAATGACATTTTCATTGGTAAAGAAAACGCACTGGTATCATTTGCTTAACAAACAATATCCAATAAGCAAAAGAGCTAGACTATCCCGAAAATTCCGCAAGCTCTATTTTTTCATTCTTTTTGCTTGGACGAAAAACACGCCGTCTCTTATAAAAAAACTATTTTTTATTGCCAAGCCTCCGAAATTACTTTACATATTTAAAGGTATTTTTGATCGTATACGCAACGATCAACGGGGATTAAAAACCCTAAGGTCCGATACATAAAAATGAACCCACTCTGTGGGTATCCCGGAATTCCGGGAGATTTTGCTATGTCCAGGTGCTTTAAGCACTAAAAGCAAAATGCTGATTCGGACTCAGTGTTTTTAACTCCCGGAATACCAATGCGAGGGCGCTCGCACTCGGAGGGGGCTTTAAAATGCGAGCCAAAAATCTTGATAATGACATTTTCGTTGGCAAAAAAATTCGTTTGAGACGAAAAATGCTAAAAATGTCTCAAAAAACATTAGGTCAACATTTAGGTGTTACTTTCCAACAAATCCAGAAATATGAAAACGGCTTAAATCGTGTCAGCGCAGGGCGTTTAAAAGAAATTGCCGATATCTTAAATGTTCCACTTGTCTTTTTCTATGCGGACACCTCAGCAAAACAACAGCTCCCATACCCTCATGATGAAATCGCATCAAGTACAGAAGAATACCTGCTGCTCAAAAGATTTAGAGTTCTAACAACGGTAAAAAAGAAAGCCTTTTTACAGCTGATCTCTGATGAGAATGCAAGCTAACATCACGCGATAGCGTACGCTATTCAAAGCCCCCCTTGTGAACACTTTATTGCTTAAATGCAAAACATGCCACCCCTCCATTTTAAGAAACGACACGTTAAGAGACGCTATTTTAATTTTTATTGTAAATTTCCTGAAATTACTTTATGAATTAAAAGATGTTTTGGTCGCATACGCAACGACCAAAAGGGGCCTTGAAAACCCTAAGTTCTAGCGTAAAGATGAACCCACTTTGTGGGTATCCCGGAATTCCGGGAGTTTTTGCTATGTCCAGGTGCTTTAAGCACTAAAAGCAAAAAGGCTGACTAGAACTCAGTATTTTCAAGCTCCCGGAATACCAACGCGAGGGCGCTCGCAACCGGCGGGGGCTTTAAAATGCGAGCCAAAAATCTTGATAATGACATTTTCGTTGGCAAAAAAATTCGTTTGAGACGAAAAATGCTAAAAATGTCTCAAAAAACATTAGGTCAACATTTAGGTGTTACTTTCCAACAAATCCAGAAATATGAAAACGGCTTAAATCGTGTCAGCGCAGGGCGTTTAAAAGAAATTGCCGATATCTTAAATGTTCCACTTGTCTTTTTCTATGCGGACACCTCAGCAAAACAACAGCCCCCATACCCTCATGATGAAATCGCATCAAGTACAGAAGAATACCTGCTGCTCAAAAGATTTAGAGTTCTAACCTCGATAAAACAAAGAGCCATTTTACAATTACTCTCTGATCAAAATGAAAGCTTTTAACATCATGACATAGAGCACTACACTCTCTGTTCTTAACTTGCCTCCCACCCCTCAAAGGACAGAAGCCCCTTCCCTATCCGGTTGGGAAACAATCCGTCTTCTCAGAACAGAACTCTTTTAGCTTCCCATTTTATGTGGTTCATTTCACAAAATTATCCGGACAAGCTCCCCCTCAAATATTCACCACACACTCTCATAAAAACATCACATGTGCAAAGTTTTATGTCTTATAGCACCACACCTCAAACGATAGTATTTAAAAAAACAGAATAAACATTCATACGTATTTAAAAAAAGATAGCCCTTAAAAAGCAATGCTTGAAAATTTTTTTGATCAATCTGGAATAACACTTAACACATCATTTTATAATAGAGATGGAGGACATGATCTTAACATGCAAACGCAAAAAATTGCTTTTTTATCATAATCACTAAAAGCAGCAGTTTATTAAAATATACGCCACCAGAAGCACTTCAAGCAGCCTTTACAGCTGAAACCATTATTCATTGATTAATTAACCGATTGATTAGATACCGATATGTTGTTAATGTGCTATGCGTAAAGTTGCTCTTATTTCTGGAAGAGGAGCTTCGCAAATAAAGAGCAACAATAAGTAAGGGGAATTAAAGATGTTAAAATATTTATTGCTGTCACCGGTTGTGTTGGTGGCTGGTTGCGCATCTGTAGGCAGTTATTCATCAAATTATGTTGATCAAAGTCTTACAAAGCGTCAGGCACAATTAGTTGCTAACAAATTTATTAGCGGTAACAAAGGGTTTTTACCACCAGCTACAACCACACTTCTTATAAAGAAAAATAATACAGCAGACAACTTTACTCCTTTATTTATCAATCTGTTGCGACGGAATGGATATAATGTGATCTATACAGATCAACCTCAAAAGCAACAAAACATGGGTGTGAATTTGAGTTATAGAATAAGATTAAATAGTAGCACTATAGTGTCTCTTTTTCAGTATAACGTGAACGGAGAGCCGCGTTCTTATATAAATACTCAGCCCAGATGAACCCGCTATTTAATGTAAACATACTCTATATTTTACACGTAAAGACTTAAAAGCTCTTGCGAAAGGCAAAGAGATTTGCACCTCAATAAAAAACCTCATTTTTAGCCAGAGTGGATAAATTTTATTATAGATTGTGACAATACAAAATAATGTAAATTATAGCTTTGAGATTTAAGAAAAGAAGAATACTAAAAATAATGAAAATGCCCCACACCCTAGTGAATTGTTACGCGAAGATGTAAATGCAAAACTTGGACTATCTGTGATTGAAGCAGCTGAAGAGTTTTCTATATCCCGTGTAGCATTTTCTAGGGGCTTGGTAAAATCCTTATAACGACATTTTCAGTGGCAAATTCATTGGCAAAAAAATTCGTTTGAGACGAAAAATGCTTAAAATGTCTCAAAAAACATTAGGTTAACATTTAGGTGCCACTTTCCAACAAATCCAGAAATATGAAAACGGCTTAAATCGTGTCAGCGCAGGGCGCTTAAAATAAATTGCCGCTATCTCAAATGTTCCACTTTCCTTTTTCTATGCTGATATCTTAACAAAACAACAGCCCCCATACCACCATGATGAAATCGCATCAAGTACAGAAAAATACCTGCTTTTAAAAAAATTTAGAGTCCTAACCTCGATAAAACAAAGAGCCTTTTTACAATTACTCTCTGATCAAAATGAAAGCTAACACCCCGCGATAACACACACCACGCTCTATCCCATGAGACACTCATAATAAACTCCGTATTCACATATTCTTAATTAAAAACACCTCATGGTTTTAGGGAACTTATATCATTACCATCAATTATATCATTGCCATCAATGATGATATTTTACGACACAACGGGATAAATTTCCCCCAAAATTCTAAAAAATTTTTGTGCAAATTTTTAAAAAGCTTGCGTCTGAGCGCTTTTTATGGTCTTGCAAAGAGCTGAAAAGCAAAAATACATAAAGGTTCTTTTTTACTTAAGCTTTTCTCTTTGCAAAAAGCAGGAGAAAGCCCATAAAGAGCACACAGGACCATGAGAGAGCAGCAAGGTTAATCAAAGGGATTTTAGCCCGAAAATAACAAAAGAGCTTGACCGTTAAAGGCAGCAAAGAAAAGCGCCATAAAGACAACAAGAGAGTTCTTTTTGCAAGAATAGAATTGGATAGAAACGATGAAAATTAATGGCAATGAAATTCGCCCTGGTAATGTGATCGAACATCAAGGAAGCTTATGGGTTGCTGTTAAATGCAACGCTGTAAAACCAGGAAAAGGTGGTGCATTTAACCAAGTTGAAATGAAAAATTTGATTGATGGTACAAAACTTAATGAGCGATTTCGCGCTGCTGAGACAGTTGAACGCGTGCGCCTTGAACAAAAAGATTTCACCTTTCTTTATCAACAAGGGGATGCTTTGGTCTTTATGGATTCAGAATCTTATGAACAACTAGAACTTCAAAAGGATTTTGTTGGTGAACGTGCTGCTTTTCTCCAAGATGGGATGACTGTCACAGTTGAACTTTATCAAGAAAAGCCTATTGGCATCTCACTTCCTGATCAAGTTGCTGTCACGATTGCAGAAGCCGATCCTGCCATCAAAGGACAAACGGTTACCTCCTCTTATAAACCCGCCATTCTTGAAAACGGAATTCGTATTCTTGTTCCCCCCTTTATGAATGCTGGTGAACGTATCATTGTAGACACCAATGAGTTGATTTATTTGCGTCGTGCAAATGAAAAAGATAAATAAAGGAATAAAAAATGGCCCATTCTGCAGTCATGAATGTCATGGTGCAAGCTGCAATGAAAGCAGGACGCTCGTTGGTACGTGATTACGGTGAAGTGCAAAATTTGCAAGTGTCTTTGAAAGGACCAGCAGATTATGTCAGCCAAGCAGATCGCAAAGCGGAAAAAATTATTTTCAATGAACTAAGCAAGGCGCGCCCCAAATTTGGTTTTCTGATGGAAGAGTCAGAAGAAATCATTGGAGAAGATTCACAACACCGTTTTATTGTTGACCCTTTAGATGGCACCACAAATTTTCTCCATGGCATTCCTTTTTTTGCTGTTTCCATTGCCTTAGAAAGCCAAGGAAAAATCGTTGGTGGTGTCATTTACAATCCCGTGAATGATGAACTCTTCACCGCAGAACGCGGGTGTGGTGCTTTTTTCAATGACCGCCGCTGTCGCGTTTCTGCTCGACGCAGACTAGAAGATTGTGTCATTGCCACAGGAATGCCTCATTTTGGTCGCCCAAATCATGGAACCTACCTTATTGAATTACGTAATGTGATGGCAGAGGTTGCCGGACTTCGCCGTTTTGGGGCTGCTGCTCTTGATTTAGCTTATGTGGCTGCTGGAAGAACCGATGGCTTTTGGGAAGATAACCTGCAAATTTGGGATATGGCTGCTGGAATACTGATGGTTCGTGAAGCCGGTGGTTTTGTCACCGATAAAGAAGGCGGCAACAATATATTTCGCAAAAAAAATATCATTGCCGGCAATGAACACATTCGCCTAAAATTAGAAAAAACCCTCAAAAAAGGCATTTAAGCCTAAAAAAATCCAGCAGATTACCTCAGCCAAGCAGATCGCAAAGCGGAAAAAATTATTTTAAATGAATTAAGCAAAGCGCACCCCAAATTTGGTTTTCTGATGGAAGAGTCAGAAGAAATCACTGGAGAAGATTCACAACACCGTTTTATTGTTGACCCTTTGAGATGGCACCACAAATTTTCTCCATGGCATTCCTTTTTTTGCTGTTTCCATTGCCTTAGAAAGCCAAGGAAAAATCGTTGGTAGTGTCATTTACAATCCCGTGAGTGATGAACTCTTCACCGCAGAACGCGGGTATGGTGCTTTTTTCAATAACCGACGCTGTCGCGTTTCTGCTCGACGCAGACTGGAAGATTGTGTCATTGCTACAGGCCCATGCCTCATTTTGGTCGCCCAGGTCATGGAACCTATCTTATTGAATTACGCAATATAATGATGGAAGTTACTGGACTGCACTGTCTTAGCGCTGCTCTTGAGTTTATCTTATGGTACCGCGGGAAAAACCGATGGTTTTTGGGAAGATAACCTGCACATTTTTAATAAAACTACCAGCATACTAATGGTTCGCAAAAACGGTGGTTTTGTCACCGATAAAGAAGGTAGCAGCGATATATTTCGCAAAAAAAATATCATCACAACAAAACGCCCCAAGAAGCAACAACGACATCAGAAGCCAACATTCTCCCCTACTTCTCTTAAGAAATCACCGCCTACACAGCAAAAAAGATTGACTATAATTTAAAATATCCCCTCTCTGCTAAGGGCTATCACATATGCCTCTCATAGTTTTCACCTCTACATGACAACAGAAATTTTAGCAAATCCATTGATTTATACAGCCATTCCCCCCCCCTTCATTTAACCATTATCTCAGATAGTCTATGAAATACTCTCGAGATTTATAGTAACAAAAATCTTTGTTTTCCAAAATTGCTTTCTGCATTTCACTTGCAAGCTGCTCTTTATCTTTTTCAATAGCCTCTTTCAGCGCCTTTATCTTCTTATCCCCAAAGATAACTTTTAATTTTTCTTTTAACTTTTTTTCCTCAACAAGCTTCTCCCAAAAGATCAATCGGTTATCGCATTTCTCATTTGATGATTTCATCCACTCTTTAACGCCTAATTTGTAAGCTTCTTCAAATGTTGGTATCTTTTCATCAAGGACTAGGTCTTTTTTCTCTTCTTTATCTCTCTCTTTACAAACCTCCATTGCCCTTTCAACCGTAGAGTAACAACAACTTTTATCAAAGGCAATATATCCTTCTTTCACCGTATCAATAAGCATCTTATAGTAAATGAAAGTTTCTCTTGCCGTCTTATAATCACTGGAAACATCATACAATAAGGATAGAAGCTCTCTTTTACAAATGCACAGTACACTACTGTCACCAGGCATACTCCCAAATCCTCCCAGTTTTTTTAGCGTTTCATATTCAGTATATTTAGGTATGTCTTCAAAGTAAATTTCCAGAGATGCTAAGTCACGATAGAGCCCTGAAGCTTTATCCTTTTGTTGCTGTTCGTATTCAGCTGTAATCATATCATCAATCATATATAACCACCAATGAAACAACAGCATTGTAGGCTTATAGCGCTTTTTTTTCGTCAAAGGATCCACAAACTTTCGTAATGTGACACCATTCTGTCTCATGAATCGCACAACTTTAGGATAAGTTTCTTTAAAAATTGGACGCATCATTAATTCATTTATTTTTTTGATATGTTCATCAGTAAATTCTACTTCCAGCGCCTTTTCATAGAGAAAAAATATATCTACATATCCTTGAGCACAAATATCTTGTACCATTGGATGCTGCTGTTTTTTAGATTCATAAGATTCAGAAATGTATCCAATTTTTTTTATCTCTAATATACTCCTTTCCCATTCCTTTACTTCTTCATCCCATTGTTTAATCCATTTTGGCGATATTTTTTGAGTTTTTTTAACAAGCCTTTGTTCCCATTGTGCAATAATATCTTGGTATATCGCGCACTCTCGATCTTTTAGCTGCAGTAATTTTTCAAACTGTTCAAGTTGTTCATTTAATTGCTTTTTCTGATAATTTGCTAACCAAAGACTATAGATTATGCTCCCTATTATAACTATTCCTACTATAACTATGAAAGTATCGTGATCACTCATTCTTGCTTTCTTTTATTTTCACCAATATTTAACGCAGCTCTTTTATCGATTTCTCAATATTGTATCATTATGTGTACATATGATTTGAAAATCACTACATATTATATTTTAATAAAAACAACACACAAAATATAGATATTTTTATTGGTAAAATAAAACAATTTGTATTTAATTGTACTGCTCTAATGATTTATGCACTTTTAAGAAGAGCTTTATAATTCTTAAAATGCACTCCCACAATATTGGTTCAAAGTACTCAAAAGCCTAACACAGCAAAACATGGCTGCGTGCTCACCTTGTTTTATAAAATTGATAAAAAGCGTCTCTCTGCTCATTTATCGGCTCTTTTTTAGTAAAGCGACATCATCATACACTTTCCTAATCCCCTCAATATTACTACAGCCCCTAAAACTTGGGACGCTTCATGAAGAGGACTTATTCTTTCTTTAAGTATTTTTACTTCACGCAATCTTCCCTGCTTGGTATATGCAAGAGACATGGTTTTGACTAATGCAACATAATCAAATTTGAAACGAGAAATTCCATGTAAGATCTTTCATGAAAAACAATGAGTTATCCTTATAAATCAACGTGACAGTGCTGTTATGAAGAGAACTCCTCGCTCATCTTAATAGTCCATAGCGATTTAACTGGATATCGTTTTATATTCTATACACAGAAGTGTCTTTATAAAAATACTTCATCTCAGGCAAAAAAAAAAGAACAGCCTATTAAAAAAGAAAAACATCTCAATGCTTGCCTTTCTTTTTTCCATGAGAGTTTCAAATTGATAAGCCTGTCTGAAAAGAGTGCTGTTTATGCCCTTAAAAATACTGCTCTTGTATCAAGATCACTTACTCAGATGAGAATTGCAGTTTAGCCAAATGCGCATAAACATTATTTTTTTATAATGAGTTGTGTGTTCCTTCTTCCACAAAAGCGCCTTTATCTATCACGAGAATACGATCAGCTTTTAAAATTGTTGCCAAACGATGGGCAATGACCAAGGTTGTACAATTTTGCATCAATCCTTCTAAGGCATTTTGCACTAACTTTTCACTGTTTGCATCTAAAGAAAATGTTGCTTCATCAAGCAGCAACATTTTGATTTATAATAATAATTCATTATTTTATAGGTTGAATGAGAATCCCGAATACCGTAAGATTCTCTCATTTCAAACCTGTTCCATGGTGAACCAATCAAAACCATGTTTTTTGCACGTACCAAGCGGAGAGAGCCCACGTGAATAAAAAACTATTAAGAAAGAACTTAAAATGCCTATAATAAATTATCTCAAGTGCCAAGGGCTGTAGCAACATCCACGAGTTGGCAAATATAATGATGGTGCCGGCTTGCAGTAAGAGGGCTGCATTTCTTAAAATCGCGCGTGCAATACCAATGCGTTGTTTTTGCCCCCCAGAAAGCATGGTACCACGTTCTTCTACTTGCGTATCCAAGCCATCTGGTAAAGCTTGAATAAATTCAAATGCATTGGCCGCTTTAGAAGCGGCCAAAATTTCCTCTCCATGGGTATGTTCAGTTCCAAAAAAGAAGAAAAGTTTACAATTATTTTATTTCAAGTCTTTATACTCTAGGGAAGAAAGGATTTATGCATATATTCAAAATGATTTTTGAATTTAAAAACGCAACCACAATGATTTATAAGTATTTAAGACCCATCTGTTTATGTCGGATGCGTTTTTGAATTAATATTTAAAGTGCACTCTTTGATAGGATAAAAAACTCATCGTTTGCAATCGATTTGTTTAAAACCCTTGTTCCCCATAAAAAGGAGGCTTTTACATGCCAATATTACCAAAACGATTTTTGAATTTAGAAAGACGACCACCACGATCTACGAGTGTTTGGGAGCCACCTGTCCATGCCGGATGCGTTCTTGGATCAATATCTAGATTAAGAGTATCGCCTTCTTTTCCCCAAGTAGAGCGCGTCGTATATTGGGTTCCATCCGTCATAACAACGGTAATTTTATGATAGTTGGGGTGAATATTCGCTTTCATGCGTCAAACCTTTTGCGTTTATAGAATGAAATAGCACTTGCTTGTTTTTTTAAGTGCACTTCCTTTGTCTTTTTGATACATTGATTTAAAGTATTTATTCCTATAACTGAGCACGCATCAAAAAACAAGTGTTCAAGATACATCATTGTATCAAGTGTTACAAATCCAATACAGTGAGCAAAATTTTATGACATTACGTTCTCGTTCAGAAAAATCGACAAAGTCTTCCCCTAAAAAATCTTCATTCTCTTCGCTTGCAATTTTTGTTCCTTATCTTTTGCGCTATCGTTGGTTGTTTATCTTTGCTTTTCTAGCGTTATCTGTTGCTGCTCTAGTCACATTAGCTTTGCCTGTGGCTATCCGCCAAATGTTTGATCATGGGTTTTCTACTTCAAGCCATGGACATATCAATTTTTACTTTGGAATTTTGTTTATCTTAGCCTTGTTTCTCGCATTTGCTTCAGCAGCCCGTTATTACTGTGTTATCACCTTAGGAGAACGGATTGTTGCCGATTTACGGCGTGATGTGTTTGTCCATATTATGAAACTTTCTCCTGCTTTTTTTGATCGGTCACATTCAGGAGAGATTGTTTCAAGGCTTCTAACAGATACCACACAAATAAAATTAGCTGTGGGCTCTACCGCCTCTACCGCATTGCGTCAGCTGATTATCGTGATCGGAGCCGTCGTAATGATGGTGATCACCAATGCTAAATTGTCTTTGTTGGTTTTAGCTGCTATTCCTGTTGTGGCCATTCCCTTAGTAGTCTTTGGACGTAAAGTTCGCTCTCGTACCCGCGCGGCGCAAGATCGTCTCGCAGATGCCAATGCTGTTGCTACAGAGCAGGTAAGTGCTATTCGCACTGTGCAAGCTTTTACCGCTGAAAAACTCGTTACAATACGTTTTTCACAATTGATAGAACGTGCTTTTCAAACAGCACGTGCTTCTGTAATCTTGCGCTCCTTTTTTACGGGGTTTGCAATTTTTTTGGTTTTTAGCAGTGTGGTTGCTGTTTTATGGATTGGATCGCGTGATGTTTTGAATGGAACGATGACAGGAGGGACATTAGGGCAATTTGTCCTTTATGCGGTTTTTGGAGCTTCTACTTTTGCGCAATTATCGGAACTGGGAGCAGAATTAATCCAAGCAGCCGGCGCTGCTGAACGGCTTGCCGAATTGTTACAAGAACAACCTACTATTGTAGCTCCTAAAAATGCTTTATCATTAGAGCAACCTGTTCGAGGTGAACTTGTTTTTGATCAGGTTGATTTTACCTATCCTTCTAGACCACAAGAGAAGGTTTTACGCTCGCTTTCATTTTCTGTAAAAGCAGGCGAAACGGTTGCTTTTGTTGGGGCTTCCGGAGCAGGAAAAAGCAGCATTTTTTCTTTGATCCTTCGTTTTTATGACCCGACAAATGGAACAATTCGGTTGGATGGCATAGAAATTAATCGCCTTTCTTTACAAGATTTACGTAGTGCAATTTCCTATGTTCCACAAGATGTTGCTATTTTTGATGGAACATTGCGTGATAATATTATTTTTGGAACTGAAAATACCCATGAAGAAGAAATCCTTGCTGCTGCTAAAGCGGCTAATGCACTTGAATTTATTCAAGCTTTACCAGATGGCTTGGATACGCAAGTAGGAGAACGCGGTACCATGCTTTCTGGGGGGCAAAAACAACGCATTGGTATTGCGCGGGCAATTTTAAGAAATGCACCCTTGTTGCTGCTTGATGAAGCAACATCTGCTTTAGATGCGAACAGTGAAAAGTTGGTGCAAGACGCCTTAGAAGGGTTGATGCAAAACCGCACAACCTTGGTCATTGCACATCGTTTGGCAACAATTTTAAAAGCAGATCGCATTCTTGTTATGGATAAAGGCGCCCTTGTGGAAGAAGGAACCCATGCCGAACTTGTGGCAAAAAATGGCGTTTATGCTTACCTCGCAAAACTCCAATTTTCACCCGAATAAGTAATCTTGATACAAGAGTAATATCTTTAAGGGCATAAACAGCACTTTTTTCAGACAGGCTTATCAATTTAAATCTCTCATGGAAAAAAGAAAAGCAAGCATTGAGATGTTTTTCTTTTTTCTGCGCAAGATGGAGTATTTTTATAAAGACACTTCTGTGTACAGAATATAAAATAATACCAAGTTAATCGCTATGGGCTATTAAGATGTGCAAGGAGTTCTCTTCATAACAGCACTGTCACGTTGATTTATAAGGATAATTCATTGTTTTTCATGAAAGATCATGAATACCATAGGATTTTCTCATGTCAAACCCTCATAGTGAATCAAACAAAATCTCTTGGCTTGCTCATCACAAGCAGAGTTGGCGTGTGGAGTAAAACGGTACAAGAAAGGAATGAAATACCTCCCTTGCCCCTTTACGTTCTAAGGGCTGTCAAAACATTGGGGCGCTGACAAAAGAGTATACGCTGGCAAAAAGTATAATAGGTGCTCGCTTTCTTGAAGCCTTTATGCGGGCTCACTTGATAGGCTCTAGGGACACAAGCACTACCCTAAAGACTGACCACACTCTTTAAAAAAACTGAATATGAAAAACTTTTCATACCCTCTCTCACCGCTATAAATAATAGTGTTTACCGAAAATCATGACAAATTGTAATTCACAAATACGCTTCTCTCTATTGCAAGAATATCCTTTTCTTCTCTTTCAAAAAAACGAACACTTTTTGAACACTGTTTGCAGATCCATATTATTGAAAAAGAGCAAAGACTCTTTTAGCACTTTTTGGCTTCTTATAACTTTGTGAGAGCACATGAGCAACAGCTTTTATAATAAACTGGCTTTTGGCAAAATTGTAAAATTTTACCAAATTTATTGTTTTTAAATATCACCACGACCACTGTTCTGCTCTTGCAGACACGCAACCTCAAAACAACGTCTCTTTGCTCACAAATCGTCTCTCCAGCTCTCTCTTTCAGTCATAGCCCATAAAATAAGGATAGAGTACTTCGATTGAATACCATCTTCTCACCCCCTCCAAGCCCCATATATTTTACAGCCCTCAACTTTATAGCACCCCCTGTCGTGCTTTAAGAAAGCATTTTAACGATGATAAGAACATGTACAAAGAGGATATATCTTTAGGGTATTTATGTTTTAAAGCTTGCACTAAATCATAATTTTTTTTGTATAGCGAGCCAAGCATATGCAGAACTGACACCCTAACCATTTCAAACCATGCAGCTGTTTCAGGAACAGATAAGCCAAGTTCTACGATTATATCTTCAACCACGAATTCACCGAAGTACGGAAGATTTTCACGATTTTTTAGCGCTCCCTCTTCAGTGATCCTCTAGATAATTAACTCATTCAGCATCTATACCAGCAAAGCGAAATATTACGTGCTAATTTTCCTTTACATTCATTAGCCAAGCCCCCTCAAAATAACCTTTTAGTGAATAGAGCTAAAAGGATAAGTCTTCAAAACCATTTGGTGAGATAGCTATATCAAGAGCACCTAAAATACGCCTTAGTTTCTAAGAATAGGCAACTTCCCCCTTTTATCGTATCAGTCTTGTAGAAGGCTTTAAACCCTTTATCTTCAAATCAATAAATCATAATTGGATTATATTGCATAAAGATGCTTTTTCTCATTTTTCCATTTAACACACGATAAGTTACCATTTAGGCACGATGAGAAGCTTTCCCCTTATATCATACATGAGAAAAACAAAATAAGCCGTTTGAGTGTCTTAAGGTCAAGGATGCCGATAGGCGCAATTTGTAAAGGGTTACCTTGAGGCTTAAGGACCCAAAGCTTGTTAGTCCCTTCATTAAACGCGGGTTTGATGTTATGATTTTGGAGAGCGATTATTAAGAATTTGAGAGGCAGACAGCCTCTCATTTTGATTTGTATGCAAACGAATTGCACCCTATTTATTCAGGGAGAATAAGAACATACCCAGGAGGTGCTAAACGGAATAAGAGAGCATCGTAACCCCAACTAGCAGACAGGCAGCAAATAGAAGAAACGCCTTCAAGAATTGTTAAGAGTAATGCGAACGATATACCGGCTTCATCTGCTGTTGCGTCACGGCGTTCTAAGAGGTATCCGACAAAAAAGAAAAAGCACCCTATTCCACTCACCGACCCAAAGACTTTTAATGCGGTATGAACCGGTCCACGTATGTTGAGCAAGATAATAAAAATTATGAAAGTAAATACTGTAAAGATCCCTTCGAATACCCCACGCACCATATTGCACAATTTTCGCATCATAATTGCAGAAAAGCTCTGTTCTGCGTATTGATTTTTTCTTTTGATGCTTGTATTCTTAGAAGATATACTGTTATTTTTAGAAGATATACCGTCCACAACTCCCCCCGTTTTAAGCCAAGATGCTATGAAGTTAATTACTTTTAATTATATCATCAAAAAATACAAGAAAAATTTATCCATTTTAACGAAAAAATAGGTGTTTTATTGAGGGGCAAATCTATTTTCTTTCGCAAGAGTTATTCAATTCGTTCGCCAATAGAAAGTCTACCCCCATTGAAGAAGAAGCTACCCTGATGCAGAAAAGCTTCATAAGCTGTATTCCAATCCGCTCAGAAATCGCAACTCTCTAATCTACCCGCTTAATCCACCTTTAAAACTGCAATCAAATGAATTCTGCTGATGACAAGTAATGATAACATGAAAAAGAAAAAATATCACAATATCAAACTCTTCAATACAGTATGAGCTTTATGATTTTCACTCAAAAAGTAAGTACCACCTCATGAACGACACCATACTAAAGTGCTGTGCATTCACAAATTTCCTAGCATTATCTCCCCTTCTCGAAATTGCACCTCTCCCGCAATCTTATCTCTCGATAGCACCCATTAAAGACTTTTAAAAGGTCCAAGGAAAAAACTCTCTGAGAAAGCTTTTAAGCCTAAAATGCCCCCGCCATTTTTATCATGATGAGGGCACCCAAAAAATCACGCAGAAATATGAAAAATCTCTCCGCATTTAAGAACAGAGCTTGTGCTTCAATCGCACGCTTTTTCTTGTTCTTTTGTCCATTGTCCCAAAGCCGCAAGATGGTTCATCCGAGCCCGATGACTAAATGCCTTCTGTGCAACAGCAATATTCTCATCTTTTCCAGCCCATGCTTTTAAGGCAGCTGCTTGCAATGCGCGTCCATAGGAAAAGGTCAATTTCCAAGGCAATGCGCCCAAAGAATTCATAGCAGATAAATGCGCCGTTGCTTCCTGATCAGACTGTCCTCCAGAAAGAAAAGCAATTCCGGGAACAGCGGCAGGAACAGTCTGTTTAAGCACCTGGACAGTCTTTTCAGCAACTTCTTCAACAGAAGCCTTGCGAGCATCCTTTCCATCAATCACCATATTGGGTTTTAAAATCATCCCCTCCAAAAGAACACGAGCTTCAAACAATTCTTTAAAGACAGCCTGCAAAACAGTGCGTGTCACCTCAAAGCAGCGTGTAATTGAATGCCCACACGATGATCCATCCATCAACACTTCCGGCTCAACAATGGGCACAATATTGAACTCCTGACATAAGGCAGCATAGCGTGCAAGAGCTTGTGCATTTTGTCTTATGGCGCCTCTTGTTGGCAAAGTGTGTTCATCAATAGCAATTACCGCCCGCCATTTAGCAAAACGTGCTCCCAAAGCATAATAATCTTTTAGCCGCTCACGAAGACCATCCAACCCTTCGGTAATTGTTTCTTGGGGAAAAGCAGCCAAGGGTTTTGCACCGGTATCAACTTTAATCCCTGGCAAAGCGCCTGAATCCCGAATAAGATCCGTCAACATTTTCCCAATTGATGCTTTTTGCCGAATGGTTTCATCAAATAAAATAACCCCAGAGATGGCGTTTTCCATCGCTTCTTTTGTACTAAAAAGCATTTCACGATAAGCACGGCGCTTATCTTCATTGGATTCAACACCAATGCTTTCAAAACGCTTTCCAATGGTCGCCGTACTTTCATCTGCCGCCAAAATACCTTTACCCGCATGCACCAAAGCAAGTGCAAT
Organism: Bartonella sp. AA97HXZ; assembly: GCF_042196985.1. Lineage (NCBI taxonomy): Bacteria > Pseudomonadati > Pseudomonadota > Alphaproteobacteria > Hyphomicrobiales > Bartonellaceae > Bartonella > Bartonella sp. AA97HXZ. The sequence continues at coordinate 56,590 of NZ_JBHIRC010000003.1, forward strand.
ATCTTCAAGCCGTTCATTCATAAAAAATTCCTCTTATTTTGTCTTAATTTCTAAAAATGCGCAACACTATCAAAACACTCTACACGATTGTATAGCTTTTCTTTAACCTTCCCTTCAAAGAAGCCCTTTAAGCCTGCATAAGAGCAAGAATACCAGGAAGAACCTTACCTTCCATCCATTCCAAAAAAGCTCCTCCAGCAGTTGAGAGATAAGTAAAATCATTGGCAACACCGGCATGATTAAGGGCAAAAACCGTATCGCCCCCTCCCGCAATTGAAACCAAATTTCCCGTCAAACTACGTTCTGCTGCATGGCGTGCAACGGCAATGGTTCCCTTATCAAAGGGAGGCATCTCAAAAACACCAAGGGGTCCATTCCACACAAGAGTAGCAGCTTCATCTATCGCAGTATTGATATGCGCAATAGAGCGCGTCCCAATATCCAATATCATGCCATCTTGTGGAATATCTTCAATGTCATAAAGACGATGCGGTGCATCTTTTTCAAAACGAAATCCCACAACAGCATCCTGAGGGAGCAGAAGCGTACAGTGACACTCTTGCGCTTTTTTAATGATTTTTTTTATCGTTTCCATCAATGCATGTTCACACAGTGATTTCCCTACATGGATACCTTGCGCAGCTAAAAAACTATTAGCCATCCCCCCACCAATAATTAAGGAGTCAACTTTTTCCACCAAATGATTGAGCACAAAAAGCTTACTAGAAACCTTTGCTCCTCCCACAAGAGCAACCACAGGACGTGCTGGATTGCCAAGTCCTTTTTCTAATGCCTGCAATTCACCTTGCAAAGACCGTCCTGCATAAGAAGGCAACAAATGCGTTATTCCCTCCACCGAAGCATGGGCACGATGAGAAACTGAAAAAGCATCATTGACATAGAGATCTCCATTATGAGCCAAAGCTTCTGCAAAAGAACAATCATTCTTTTCTTCACCAGCATAAAAACGAACATTTTCAAGCAGTAAAACACCACCATTTTGTAATGACTCAACTGCAACCTGCACCGCCGAACCGATACAGTCCGGAGCAAAAGCAACCGGCTGATTAATGATCTTTTCCAGCACTTGCACAACAGGACGGAGTGAAAACTCTTGCTCTACCTTTCCTTTGGGGCGACCACAATGAGAAAGCAGAATAAGTTTAGCACCACGCTTTTGCAGCTCAACGAGTGTCTCTTTATGTCGTACAAGACGCGTCTCATCGCATACCTTACCTTGCGCCATAGGAACATTAAAATCTACGCGCACCAGAACACGTTTACCCAAAACATCAACATCATCAAGTGTACGAAACCCCATCACTGCTTCCTCTTCACTTTCCATTGTTTCAAATAAAAACGCATCCAACAACCCTGCCCACTTTTCTTTCCACTTATCCCCCTCTTTGCTTTTACAAGAGATCCACGACAGCCTATCTCTCACCCTTTGCTTAATAAAAATCCAAAGCTTTTATCGTCAAATGTACAAAAGCCCACCATTGCTCTTAATCTTCATATTCCATTGTGGCAAACAAATGCATTGGCTCAACTTGATCTCTATTAAAGCTTCCTTTTACTTCTAGGAAAAAGAGTTTACATCTCCTGTTTTCTAACGTTTTCTCAAAGGGTATCTCGTTCAGATCTTACTTTTTCAAAGTTTACTCTTTCATGCATCTTTTAAAAGCACGTATTGACACAGTATTAAAACAAAACACATCATCAATTTTTCAATAGCCTCTTCTCTCTAGCGCATGAGAACAACAGCCTCTAACTGTTTTTCTCAAAATTGCACAAAAATGAGACTTTTCCTTATAAAAAGAGGACCCTGAGGTCCTCTTATATTGTCTGAGCAAAAGCCACTGCCGTATCACTCATACGGTTAGAAAAGCCCCATTCATTATCATACCAAACCAGAACGCGACAGAGCTTACCATCAATCACTTTGGTTTGATCATTGTGGAAAATAGCTGAATGAGGATTATGATTAAAATCACAACTCACGAGTTTCTCTTCTGTAGTGTCCAAAACGCCCTTCAAAGAACCCTGTGCAGCAGTAGCAATAGCTGTATTAATTTCTTCGATTGTTGTGGAACGCTTAGCGATAAATGTCAAATCAACCACAGAAACATTAGGGGTCGGAACACGAATCGATACACCATCAAGCAATCCCTTTAATTCTGGCAAGACCAATCCCACAGCTTTTGCCGCTCCTGTTGAGGTAGGAATCATAGAAAGAGCTGCCGCACGTGCACGATAAAGGTCCCGATGCATTGTATCCAATACAGGTTGATCACCCGTATAAGAATGGATTGTTGTCATAAAGCCCTTTTCAATGCCCACCGTATTGTGTAAAACTTGTGCAACAGGCGCCAAACAATTGGTTGTACAAGAAGCATTTGAAACAACGCGATGCTCGCTGCTTAAAGATTGATGATTAACCCCATAGACGACCGTAAGATCTGCTCCTTCAGAAGGCGCAGAAATAAGAACACGCTTTGCCCCCGCATCTAAATGAGCACTTGCTTTATCACGCGCAGTAAAAATACCCGTACATTCCAAAGCAATATCGATATCCAAATCTTTCCAAGGCAATTGAGCAGGATCACGCTCTGCGCATACCTTTATTAAACCACCTCCCACATCAATAGCATCCCCTACCACCTTAACGATCCCAGGGAAACGCCCATGAACTGAATCATAGCGTAATAAATGGGCATTTGTTTCCACCGATCCCAAATCATTAATTGCAACCACTTCAATATCTTGTCGTCCACTTTCCACAAGCGCACGTAAAATATTGCGACCAATACGACCAAACCCATTAATTGCAACACGAACTGTCATTTCACATGTTTCCTCATCAATTTTTAAAAGCACAACATTTAAAACACAATAAATGGGTATTTCACCAATCCAAAATCATTAATTCCCACAATGTCAATATCTTGATCACTCACTCACTTATCCACAATAATGCACAAGATCATCCACAGCACTGCACAGAATATGATGCCCTACAATCACCCCATTCATGACAACACAAGCTGTCACTTTGTCTTTTCCTCTTTGATCTTTTCCAGCTCTTTTTCAACGGTGGCAACGACATTTTCCCAAGTAATACCAAAATGCGCATAAAGGGCATCAATTGTTCCACTTGCCCCAAAGCCCTCCATACCAATAAACACACCATCACAGCCAATAAAACGATCCCATCCTTGGGCGACAGCAGCTTCAATGGCAATTTTAATCGGTGCATCTCCAATGAGAGCACGCTGATAGGAGAGAGATTGTTGAGAAAAAAGTTCAAAACAAGGCACAGAAACCACACGCGTTGGGATGCCTTTTTCTTCTAACACCGCATGTGCCTCCACTGCAATTTGCAATTCTGAACCAGAAGCAAACAGCGTCACTTGTGCATCATCGCTAGCTGTTAGGAATTCATAAGCACCAAGCATACAGAGATTTTCTTCTTCATACTCTTGACGCAAAAGCGGTAGATTTTGTCGACTTAAAGCCAAGGTAGAAGGCGTCCCGCATGCTTTCAAAGCCAATTGCCAACACTCAACTGTCTCCATAGCATCGGCAGGACGGAACACAAAATGATTAGGCATTGCACGCAGGCAAGCCAAATGCTCTACGGGTTGATGGGTCGGACCATCTTCACCAAGACCAATAGAATCATGAGTCATGACATAAATCACCCGCAACCCCATGAGAGAAGACAAACGCATAGCAGGACGCATATAGTCAGAAAAGCATAAAAAGGTTCCCCCATAAGGAATAAAGCCGCCATAAAGGGCAAGACCATTCATCACAGCTCCCATTGCATGTTCGCGAATTCCATAATGCAGATAGCGCCCTGAAAAATCTTCAGCAGAGATACTTTTCATCTGGCTGCTTTTTGTATTATTAGATCCGGTTAAATCAGCCGAACCACCAATAGTCTCAACAACGACCTCATTGATCACTTCAAGAGCCATTTCCGAAGCTTTACGCGTAGCAACAACGGGGCGCTCTTCAACCAATTTCTGTTTATAAGTATCAATAGCGCCATCAAATCCGCCCACGAGATCGCCCCGCATCAATCTTTCAAACTCCACACGCTCTGAGACAGGAAGATCAGCAAATTTTTCTTCCCATTTTTGGCGTTTTTTAGCAGCATTGAGACTAGCCAAGCGCCAATTATCGAGAATATCGGCTGGAATAACGAAAGGCTCAGCATCCCACCCTAACGCGATACGGGTTTCAGTGATTTCTCGTGCGCCCAAAGGGGCTCCATGAATTTTATTGGTACCCGCTTTATTGGGTGCTCCAAAGCCAATTGTTGTTTTACAAGCGATCAAAGTTGGTTTATCGGAATTTTGTGCCGCCTCAATAGCTCGCGCAATTGCTGCTTGATCATGCCCATTGACTTTATGTGTCTCCCAACCAGATGCCTTAAAACGCGCAATCTGATCTGTACTGTCAGCAAGGGAAATCTTTCCATCGATAGAAATATTATTATCGTCCCACAACACAATAAGCTTATTGAGTTTCAAATGACCGGCAAGGGAAAGTGCTTCTTGAGATATCCCTTCCATAAGGCATCCATCGCCCACCAACGCATAAGTGTAATGGTTGATAAGATCACCAAAACGGGCATTTTGCAAACGCTCTCCAAGAGCCATCCCCACGGCATTAGCCAATCCTTGTCCGAGAGGACCAGTCGTTGTTTCGATTCCTGCCACATGCCCATATTCTGGATGCCCAGCAAGCTTTGCTCCTAATTGGCGAAAATTTTTGAGATCTTCAATGCCAATATCTTCATAACCAGAAAGATACAAGAGAGCATAAAGCAACATAGACCCATGTCCTGCTGATAACACAAAACGATCACGGTTAGGCCAGCGAGGTTTTTTGGGGTCATGAGCAAGGAATCTTGTATAAAGAACCGTAGCAATATCGGCTGCTCCCATTGGCAAGCCCGGATGACCAGAATTTGCTTTTTCAATCGCATCAATAGCAAGAAAACGGATAGCATTGGCCATCTGATTCTGTTGGTGGGTGTTTGTCATGAATAATCGACCATTTCGTTAAATACGTTATTCTGTTGCTTTTTCCGTATTCTCTTAAAATTCTCAAGAAATACTATTTTCTAACCATTAGCGTGAGACTTTTTGCCACCACTTCAATAATATTAATAACATTCCCCTCACGCGTTCTGTATATCCATGTCATTTATGCCAATACGCGCAAAAAATCCAGCTTTTAATTTATATCTATCCCCTGCTTTGCTTGCTAAAATATCCTACATACTTAAAAATAAAATGCACACAACACAAGAGTGAAAGTGATTCGTTTTTGCATAACACATTGATAAAGGATACAATTACCCAAAGGATAAAAGCAATGAACCAAGAGACTACAGTTCTACAAGATGCTTTAGAGCACCTAGAAAAGGCACTTAGAACTTTAGAGATCACCATAATAAACCGCAATGCCGTTATTGATAAAAATAACGAATGGGAAGAAGAAATCCAACGAATGAATGCTGACCGCAGCCATCTTGCCCAAGCGCTTGACAAAGCTGAAGCCCAAATTGAACGCTTAGAGTCCGTAAACAAAGAAGTTTCCAAACGTCTTATTAAAGCAATGGAAACAATTCGTGTTGTCATTGATAGATAAAGGTTTGAATGTATGGAAACTGTTTCCGTTACCATTGATGGTAAAGTTTATCGCATGGCTTGTGACAAAGGACAAGAACGTCGTCTTATTGCGCTTGCTGCTCAATTGGATCAATATATCACACATTTAAAGAACAATTTTGGTGAAATTGGCGACCATCGTTTATCGGTTATGGCTGGCATAATGATTATTGATGAAATGGAAGAAATAAAACGAGAAAATAAAAAATTACAAGAAGACTACAATACTCTTTTACGACTCCACAACGAAAGAGACCGCACCATGGGGAAAATTATGCGTGACACCACACAACGCATTGAAAATCTCACCAACCAATTGCTCAAAGATGATCAAAACCGCACAAACCTTCAAGAACAAGAACAGGAACAGGAAGATTTCTAAAAAGTACATCAGCGCGTAATAAACCAGAGATTTGACTTGTCCGCCACATCTCACAGGATAAAAATTCTTAAACCCACACCAGTCTGTAAACAGTCTGGTTTTTTATAGGAAGGATTCCAGCTACTCACGACTTATGGGATTAACTTAAACCTCAACAAGAAAGCCCTACCCTGAATATTTCACCTCCGCACAAACGCTTCCTATATCAAGGAGGCTGCCTTATATCACCACACTTTAAATGAGATGTCTTTTAACAGCGCAATAAGATAACAAAACAAACATCATTGTAAAAAAAATCATATAAATGACAACAGCAACAAACAAATAAAGCACCCTTCGAAAAAAAGAGCTATATTCATATTCCCTATGAATGCATGCCCAAAAATCCTTGCCCCTTAGATAATATCAAGCAGATTCAATATATATTAAAAAATAACCTTATCTATTATACCATAAAACACCGCTATTTGATACTATAAGCACCATGGAGTCTTTGCACCTGAGATGTCCATCCGATGAAACCCACCGAAAAGAACCGTATCATTTATAAACCAGCGTGAATTAAGTATTTTCATCCTTTAGAGCAGGAAAAAAGTCAAACCCGAAGAGTATGTTAATCTCATACAACCTCAAACATCATAAACAACAATAATAGCTCTTGAAAACATCCTCTACCGCTATTTTTATCCTTATAACAAATAATCCATATTTCTCTCCCCACCCCTCAAAATCTCCAAGCTTAATAAAAGAAAGAGCAAGTCGGCATCATCATTATAGTCAGCCCTCAATATTGCGATAGCCCCCTTGGCTCGTAAAACGATTCATAAGAGGGACGCCTTTCTTGTACAGCTTTTTCCCATAAAACCCACCCGCTTGTGATGTACAAACAAAGAGTTATGATTAACAAAACATAAATAAATTTAAGAGAATCTTACGGAATTCGGGGTTCTAATTCAAGTTTAATAACGATAAATTATCATTATAAATCAATATGTTGCAAATGCTTCGACAAAGCATATTTTAAAAACACATTCACCCATCACTTTTTCTCATAACATACCAGTACGATTTTTTAGGCACATAATTTTAATTTTATTCAATTCTGTTTGCAAAAGTTTAAAATGGGAAAAATTTCAAGGCTCTTATCCAAAAAGCGAAAGAATGAACTCTCATTATCAATAAACATCTCGCTCGTATAAACATCAATAAAGCAATCCCCAATCTGTCTCAATGAAATAAAAGGGGGGCTCCCATTAAATGCCTACCGTAAAAGCAGTTTCCTCAGAACTAAAACAAAATCAACAGACAACATCACCGCATCTGCTTCCATCCCCAAACTGGACGACCTAATGCAACACCTTGCTATCTTACGATAGGAGATAAAAGAATAATGGGTCTATGGAGGCATTCACAAGAAGCGCACACCCGTTGTTTTTAAAGCCTGTTCAAAGGCGCATGAAAAAACACCATGCGTAAACGGCTCAAATCCCTTTCGTTCCATCTTGAGAGACAGAAGCAATACGCAAGAGATTTGTCGCACCGGGCGTTCCAAGAGGAACACCGGCTGTTACAAGGAAACGATCCCCTCCTTGGCAAAAGCCTTCCTGAAATGCAATGGCTGCTGCTCGATCAACCATATCTTCTAAATTGCGAGCATCTTGCGTGACCACACAATGAAGCCCCCAAACTAAAGCCAAACGCCTTGCTGTTTCCACAATGGGCGATAAAGCAATAATCGGTCTATTAGGGCGTTCACGAGAGGCGCGCACCCCCGTTGTTCCTGAAGCCGTATAGGCAACGATAGCGGATAGAGCAAGTGTTTCAGCAATCTGACGCGCAGCAAGAGAAATCGCATCCGTTCCTGTTGATTCTGGTGCTGGATGTTGTGCTCCAACCTGAGCGGCATAAGTGTGATCCTGTTCGATTTGTCGCGCGATTCGGTCCATCATAAGCACAGCTTCTTCAGGATAACGACCAGAAGCAGATTCAGCAGACAACATCACCGCATCTGTTCCTGCATAAACTGCTGTAGCAACATCCGACACTTCTGCGCGTGTGGGAACAGGAGATGTGATCATTGATTCGAGCATTTGTGTTGCCACCACAACCGGTTTTCCAGCTAAACGACAAGCTTTTATCAACTCCATCTGAAGAGCAGGGACCTTTTCCAGAGGCATTTCCACACCGAGATCACCCCGTGCAATCATAATACCATCGGAAATTTCAATAATCTTCTCTATATGCTCCAAGGCTTGAGGCTTTTCGATTTTAGCCATCAAAGACACCTTACTTTTCGTCAACTGACGCACCGCCATAATATCTTCTGGACGTTGAATAAAAGAAAGAGCAACCCAATCAACAGGCTGCTGTAAAAGAGCCTGAAGATCCTCCTTATCTTTTGACGTCATCGAATCAAAAGGCAAAATTGTATCGGGAAAACTGACACCCTTTCGATCAGAAATACGGGTACCAGCAACCACGCGACACTGTACAAAGTGATCATCACAAACTTGCGCACGCAGTTCCACCCTTCCATCATCAATCAACAACCGGTCCCCTGGTTTAACAGCCGAAAATACATCCTCATGAGGGAAAAAAACACGCTGTGCATCACCAAGAACATCGCGATTATCTAATGTAAAGCTTTGCCCAACACGCAAATCTTCTTGCCCCTTAGCAAAACGCCCCACACGCAGTTTTGGCCCCTGAAGATCCACCAAAATACCAATGGGGCGTCGAACTGTTTTTTCAACTTCTCGTATAGACTCGACCAAATCACCCAGCATATCACGATCAGTATGGCTCATATTAAGACGAAAAACGTCTGCTCCTGCCCTAAAAAGCTTCTCAATCATCAAACGAGAAAAAGAAGAAGGACCAAGAGTCGCAATAATTTTTACTTTACGTGCACGTTTCACGGTGGAGAATTTCCTGAAAGAGAAGGTATAACTGAATTGTTTAACAAAGACTCATCCGTCAACTGTACCATCCAACTGGTTTGATTTCCGGTATCGATCTCTTTAAATTCAGCCTTTTGATATCCTCGAGGGAAACAATCATGAACCCCTTGAATAGTAAATTGGCTATCTTGCACACACATGGTCACAGAGCCTGCCCAGTTCCCTTTTTTTTGTGCCCCTTCCGCATAAAAATAATAAAACCGTGAAGCAAGGGGCCCCTCAATTAAAGTTTTACATTCCGTCACTGGTACCGTCCACCAGCCTTCGCTCACCCACCCTGAAAATGTACGATATCCAAGAGCAACCCCTACAGACTGTTGGGTTGTATTACAAACTCTAAAGTCAGCTTTTGCAAAAACAACAAGGGGAAACAAGAGCAAAATGCTCAAGAGAAAAACTTTTAATCCTTTCTGAAACACCCAATATCGCTTTTTTAAAATCACAAAACTTCCTCTATAATGCCAAATTCTCAAAACAAATTACACATTTCTTTTTTTAAAGCTTTTCAAATCTAAAACGTATATTTTTATATTTTTCTTTTTATAGCCCTTTTATCAATGCATATATCTTAAAAATTTTACAAAATATTTAAAGTCAATTTGTAAAAAAGCTGTGTAGCTTGATTTACTTTTTGTTTTCAAGCTTTTTTAACATAAATTCGTCGTCGAAAAACAACTTAAAATATATAACTTGGAGAAAAATACAATGAACGATACAGTAACCGATCAAACACACGCTATATCCGTAAACCAATTACGCTCTTTTATCGAACGTATTGAACGACTAGAAGAAGAGAAAAAAACCATTTCTGATGATATTAAAGACGTTTACACTGAACTTAAAGGCTCTGGTTTTGATAGTAAAGCTGTTCGAAGCATTATACGGCTGCGTAAAAAAGAAGAGCATGAAAGAATGGAAGAAGAAGCAATCATTGAACTTTATAAAAATGCGCTTGGTATGAATTAAAACCATTGATAACATTGGAAATTTTCTTAAGAAAAGAAAATACAAATGGCAAAAAATAAATGAATGTATAAAAATTTCACCCAACAATAAGCCGTTTGTGTAACTTGTAACGAGACTATCGGTCACAGAATACACAATATTGCAACAGCCCTCACATTTAAAAGGATTTATACAGAGAATTTTTATTCTTGTTCTTCAATAATTTTTATCCACATAAACCCTCACTTGTATGCCAACCTATGCCAACTCAGTTTGTGATGTGCAAGAGAGGTGTTTTTATGATTAAACATCAATAAATTTGAAATGAGAAAGTCTTCCGATATTGAGGACTCTCTTCAAATTGAAAAAAATGAATTATGATGATAAATCAATTTATTATCTACGCAAAGAAACATATGAAAGCGGTCAGCCGTTGAAATCCGCTAAACGAGAGTCTGAACTGTTTACAAAAGAAGAGGTGGTTAAGGATCTTCGTCTTTTAGGATAGGGAAAAGTGCAGCATATTTACACATTTGATAAAAAGACCCTTAACAAAACTTTATTCGAATCTATTAACGGACTCATAAAGATCATTGATTCGAGAGGTTAGAATGTGATCTCTCCATTTTCCAGAAATCATCAAATAGTCTTTGGCATAGCCTTCTTTTTCAAAATGAAGGCGTTTTAATAAACGTTCGCTTTTTATGTTCTCAGGTCTATAATTTGCCATCACTCTATGCAGATGATAAACATGAAAGATATGGCGTATTAGAGCCGATAAACTCTCAAACATGAGACCTTTGCCTTGTTATTTTTCATCAAGAGAAAAACCAAGATGACAGGCTTGAAAAACACCCCGAACCACATTTGTAAAATTCACAACACCGATGACTGTGTTTTCATTTTTTAATCGTACAGCATATCGGTATGCTTGTCCCTGTGCGCTTTCATAAGCAAATGCATTGGCTCGTGTTTCCCAAGCTGTTAGGCTGTGGTAACCATCAGATCTAACAGGTTCAAAAGGACGCAGATGATTCGCATTACGGAGGAAATAAGAAGACAGTTCAGCTGCATCTTCTAAACTGATCAATGTGGAAATTGTTCGCTTTGTTTTAATTGCCATCATTTTCTCCTCCTAGAAATGTTGCAATAACACGTTGATTTATCTTAACAAATCATCATTTTTAAACTTAAATTATAACATCAAATACAGTAAGCTTTCCTCATCACAACACTTCTTACGTTAGAATTAATGAGGATCATTTGCTTTTCCATCATAAGCGGGGGTGGTGTATTTAGGATATAAGGTAAAGACAAGGGCATGTTTCTTATGAATGCTCTCAAATTCCAAGGGGCGCTATAGCAACATTGGGGACTGGCAAGGTATGCAATGGAACTGGCATATTTCCATATACGAAATTTTGAAAAAACTCACGGCAAAGGTAGTTTTGTTTCTTTGCCTTGTAAGCTCAGAGCATGTTTGTTTTGCGCTATCATATCACTGTCCCCCCATATACAAATCCTAATGACCATCGCCTTGAGATGCTATATGTTACAGTGCAATCTAAAAAGTCTCTGCCATAACTCGTCAACAACACTGTTCCCGCTAAATCAGCCACAAACTCTTGTAACAAATTAAAGAAAAGCGATGATGCAATACGAATTAAAATGTTTAGATATTAATATCTGAAACATTACCGTGAACACGCTTCCATTTCTTCGCGTAAAATTTCAAGTTCTAACCATTCTTCTTCTTTTTGTGTGCAAGTATTTTTCTTTTTTTCCAACGTTGTTGATAAACGCTCAAAACGCTCTTTATCACTGCGATAAAGGGCTGGATCAGAGAGTTCTTGCTCAATTTTTTTGATTTCGTCCTGTAAAACAGCAATTTCTTCAGGCAATTTTTCCAATGCATAAACCTGCTTATAAGACAATTTACTTCGTGTTTTTTTCTCCCGCCCTATCAAGCGATCATCTGTTGATGTGTCCTGCTTTGAAAGCTCTCCCGCATGAGATTTTGAAGGTGCTTTACGTTGCGATAATTCTGTTCTTTTGCGTTGTAAGCGAAGAGCATGCTGGTTTTGCGCCATCATATCACTATAGCCGCCCGCATACAAAACCCAATGACCATCACCTTGAGGTGCCAACATATGCGTTACAGTACGATCTAAAAAGTCTCTGTCATGGCTGACCAACAATACTGTCCCCGCAAAATCAGCAATAAATTCTTGCAACAAATCCAAAGTTTCCATATCCAAATCATTGGTCGGTTCATCAAGAATCAAAAAGTTTGCAGGACGAGAAAGAAGTCGTGCAAGCATGAGGCGTGCTCTTTCTCCCCCTGAAAATTCTTTAAGGGGAGTGCGAGCTTGTTCCGGTAAAAATAAAAAGTCTTTCATATAAGAAACCACATGCCGCTCCAACCCATTGATCACAAGAGTATCACCTCTTCCCCCCGTTAAATAATGCGCTAAAGTTTCTTCTTCATTTAAAATACGTTGCTGATCAAGCAATGCCATAGAGAGGTTATAGCCATGCCTCACCGTTCCACTATCCACGGCTTCTTGCCCAATTAATGCAGAAAGGAGCGTTGTCTTTCCGATTCCATTGGGTCCTACCAAACCGATTCGATCACCCCGCTGAATGCGCAAAGAGAAATCTTTCACGATAATGCGATCACCATAGGATTTTGAAATTTTCTTTGCTTCAAGCACCAATTGCCCAGAATCATGACTTTTTGCTGCTGTCAAAAGTGCATTTCCTGGCTGCCCTTTATAGGTTTGATGACGCTGTCTTAAGTCTTTTAATTCGCCTAAGCGCCGTACATTACGCTTACGCCGTGCGCTCACGCCATAACGCAACCATTGCTCTTCACGAGCAATTTGGCGCCCCAATTTATGCTGTTCGATGGCTTCTTCTTCCAGTGCTTTATCACGCCAATTTTCAAACTCAGAAAAACGCTTTTCCAGTCTTTTGGTTGTGCCACGATCAAGCCATACCGTTGACCGTGTAACATTTTCTAAAAATCGTCGATCATGGGAAATCACCACAATCGCTGAACGCAAAGAAGCCAAAACAGCTTCCAGCCATTCAATAGTTGGTAAATCAAGATGATTGGTTGGTTCATCTAAGAACAAAATATCGGGTTTTGCAGCAATGGCCCGTAACAATGAAACACGCCGCTTTTCGCCTCCCGAAAGCGTTTCCAATTTTTCCGTCCCAGAAAACCCTAAATTTGTGCGAAGCGTATTAATCCACTGAACATCAGATATATCATCCAGCCCCGCTTCCATATAAGCATTAATATCTTCAAATCCTGAACAATCCGGATTTTGTGAGACATAACGGAGCGTTACTCGCGGGTGGCGAAAAATTTCGCCACCATGAGGTTCTAATATTCCTGCGGCAATTTTTAATAAGGTCGACTTTCCACAACCATTACGGCCGACCAGCGCAATACGCGCCCCCTGCTCAACCGATAAAGAAGCTTGATTGAGCAAAGGCGTTTTTCCAAAATTTAAGAAAATGCGGTCAAGCCGCAGAAGCGGCACCGCCATTAACGAACGCGGCGCGGACAAGGTGCTTTATACATCACCCCTCTTGCATCACGGTAAGCACACAATTGCCGTACAGGGACTCTCTGTCCACAAGGTGCTTGGTAAACATGCCCTCTACGACCACGATACGTGCACAATTGTGATACCTGTCTTTGTTGTTTTCTTTGATTTGCAGCTGCACCTGTTACTGTTCCAGCCAAAGCACCAAATGCTGCACCGGTAAGTGCTGCTCCAGGCGTACTTCCAGCAATAGCAGTTCCAGCCAAAGCACCGATTGCTGCTCCTCCTACGCCGTAACGTGCAACGCGTTCATCGTTTGTAGTACAAGCGACTGAACTGAAACCAATGGCTGAAACAACGGCCACTTTAAAAATTGATTTTAACATATCAAAACCTTTCCTTCTCAAGATCAATACATATATCGTTTATGTCGGCACTTCATCACTAGGCCCCCCCCTGCCTTATTCAAAATATATTGGAAGAGCTTTATGGAATAGGTACAGACGCTAACAATATAGCTTTTCCAGAACCTAAATGGCAAGAAAAGGTTCCACAAATACGGTTAGAAAGTGTTAAAGAAGAGCCAAATGACACATTTTTGTCACAAATTGGCCATTTTACCCCTTTAAGAGTCAAACTTTTTAAATCAGAAAAACCGATAATACTAAACAAACATCCCTTAGGCAAATCATACGAACAAGGTTTTGACAAAACCGGCCAACCTTCTTCCAAACCGCTTGTCAACAACACTGAAATACCCCTTTCAGCCATCATCAACGCTTGCGTCATATGAGAAAGGCTATGATCACTTCGCTCCCCTCCCAAAGCACCACACAAAATAAGCTTTTTAGCGCCATTTTGCAGCGCTCTTTCACATGCCAGAGCACTATCTGTCATATCTTTATCAGAGGGAAAAACTTCACGCGGAACATGACTATATTGACGTATTAAGTTCTCATCTGATGAATCAAAATCCCCTAACCACAACTCAGGCGTCACATTAAGCGCTGCCGCATGACGCATACCACCATCAGCAGCAATTACCCGACTGTTTTGAATTTGATTAAGCAAACGATCAGTGATATGAACATCCCCATTTAATAATATCGTAAATGTTGTCATGCCATACTTTGCCTTTCACAAAATTTTCTTTACAGTGCATCTTTTTATAAGTGAGAGTCATTTTTTATAAACAAAAAGCATGATATAGCCAAACGAATCCTTATCCCTAATGCCTTTCTTAAAAAAACATACGATACAAAGATACAAATGCAATTTGCCAAATTACTCTGCAGAAATAATGTGCACCATGGTCCAACGCACCCCATTTTTCACCGCAATTTTCTTTTTCGCTCTTGCCTGTATAAAGCAACTTTCATAAGTCTAACGTTTCTCCTTTCGGCTTGTCATACACCACTTTCTCAAAATGATAGGCTTTCTTCCACTTCTTCTAAAACGATCAAACGTACCAACAACCACAATATCTATGTCACATTAAGCGCTCTGCAACACCCACGTATTTTGCAAATGTATGGTGGCGCTTATCATGATGCAAAACTTGAACAGCTTTTAGCAAAGATTGTCCGTAAACTAGCAGTTGCGTCCCATAGTTCTCATCAAAGCTATTCTGTAACAATTTTAAACTCAGAAACTATCAATGCTTTTGCGCTCCCCAACGGCTCGATCTACATCACTCGTGGTATGCTGGCATTAGCCAATGATTCTTCAGAAGTTGCAGCCATTTTAGCCCATGAGATAGCACATATCAGAGCCAATCATGGCATTTTACGCCTGCAAAAAGAAGCCCAATTAAAGATGACCAATCACATGTCTTCACGTCTTCTTTCTTCTATTGGCAAAAAACTTCATAACCCTATGCAAAACAAGCAACAACTCGCGCAATTTTCCCGCAATCAAGAGCTGGAAGCTGACTCCCTTGCGCTCGAAATGCTCCAACAATCAGGATATGATCCTTTTGCTTCACCACGCTTTCTTCAAACAATGGAAGCCTACAGTGCTTTTCGTAATATCTCTGGCACCCAAAATGCCTCTCTAGATTTTTTAGCCTCTCACCCAACTACCCCTCAACGCATTCGGCTTGCGATAGAAAAAGCGCGTAAAATCAGTAAAGGGAATAGTAAAATATCCGATCATGATTCTTTTCTCAAAAGCATTGATGGCATAATTTTTGGAGGAGGCTTTTATACAGGTTTTGTACGAGGCAACCAATTTATTCACCCACAATTGCGCATAGCTTTTTCTGTTCCAAACAATTTTACAATAGAACATTCAGCACACACTGTTTGGGCCAGTGGACCAGATAAAATTGCGATTCGTTTTGATGCTATTCCACATCCTGCTGAAATATCTGCGAGTGATTATTTGAAAAGCGGCTGGATTATCGGTCTAGATCAATCATCTATCCGCCCCATCACAATTCAAGGGCTCCCCAATCAAGAATTTATGCGCCAAGAATCCCAAAGCCAAAGTTTACTTGGAGCGCGGGCCTATGCTACCAATGATCAATGGCAATTTGATGTGGTTGTCATTCCATTCAACAACCACATCTTTCGTTTTTTGACGGCCGCTCCATATAATTCTCGAAATTTTGCAGAGGTTGCCCAAAAAACGCTACAAAGCTTTCATTCTCTTTCATCTTCACAGTTAAAAAAATTGCAGCCCTTAAAAATCCGTGTTGTCCGTGTTAAACAAGGAGAAACCGTTGCCAATCTTGCAGATAAAATGCAATACACACCATATAAAGAAAAACTCTTTCGCATCCTCAACGCCCTCTCACCAACGCAAACTTTACCCGCAGGTACAAAAGTGAAAATTATTACAGAATAAGCCTTTCTTCTCATCCGTTACAGTTTTGATTCTTTTCTGTCTCTATCACGCCCTCCCCCTTAAAGCATATTCGAAAATAAAGAGGAACACTTTAAAATCCAACTTCATCATGCCTTTATAGGTCTCCGTTTGATATATATTTCCTCCAACTAACAGCCCCCTATCTTCCTCTGTTTATCAGTAGCGCCCCCAAGGAGGCATATTCCTAAACAAATATGAACACCCCCTAAAACTGACTTTATCATATTCTCATATGCCCCCACTTAATACATTCTCTTTCCTCCCCCCCCAAAGCCTTTCACTGCTTATATATCGTAAGCGTCTTCTGAATGAACCGTAAGGAGAGCAGAACGCAATTTTTGCAAAGCCCTAGCTTCAATTTGACGCACGCGCTCTTTCGAGATTCCTAACTTTTCACCTAAAACTTCGAGAGTCGCCCCCTCTTCATTTAAGCGACGAAAGCGAATAATTTCCAACTCCCGTTCGTTGAGAATTTGCAACGCATCGTAAAGCCATTGTGTACGCCGTTGACCATCAATGACTTGCTCAATTAAAGCATCAGGAAGAGGACTATCATCCACCAAAACATCCATCTTAGCAATGGGATTATCACTGTTCTCAGAAACAGAAACACTCAAGGAATTATCAGAACTGGAAAAACGAAAATCCATCGTTTCAACATCGCGCACGGAAACACCGAGTTTTTCAGCGATTGTGCGAAAAATATCCTGTTTTGACAAAGCACTATCATCTTGTATCAGTTTTGCACGCAAACGCCGAAGATTAAAGAAAAGTGCTTTTTGCGAAGAACTCGTTCCCCCTCGAACGATTGACCAATTTCGCAAAATATAATCTTGAATAGAAGCGCGTATCCACCACGTTGCATATGTTGAAAAACGCACTTCCCGATCAGGTTCAAAACGTGCAGCTGCTTCCAATAGTCCCACATACCCTTCTTGTACCAAATCCCCCAATGGCATTTTGAAACGTTTAAAGCGATTAGCAATAGCAATCACTAAACGCATATGAGCCGCTGCAATTTGATGCATGGCATCATCATCACGTTTGTCTTTCCACCGCAGAGCCAAATCATGCTCTTTTTGTCGTTCAAGATAAGGTGCTTGCATAGCAGAACGCATCATATTACGTCCTAAGCTTTTGTCTGCATCGCTATAATTTTTGCTGCTTTTATAAACAGCATTTGAAAGATTACCCATAATAACCCCTTGCGATTAAAATTATCAAAATTGATTTGGCAACGACATCATTGTTCTTCGCTTAAAAAGAACGCAAAAGTTGTTAACTTCTGTGACCACTACTTTAACGTGTAATTTTATAATCGCAATTGTTTTTTTTACTGTCATGGTAAAACTTCTTGACATAAGACACAATTTCACCTGCAAAATGCCTTTACAATATGCCTTTTAGCCTATGAAATATTTGAAAAAACTTTCTCTTCACTTTTCATGACAAAACAGCAAAAAAATAAAGTGATCATGCAAAAGAAATGCCGTTTTTTGATAACCGGTTCCGTTTCCTTTTAAATTGAAGAATTTATTTATGCTTTTAGCTTTACAATACAACTAATAAGTGTAATTTGCAAATATAAAGCATCCAAACTGAATGAAAACTGAATGAAAAAAGAATCATTCAAGTTTTAAAGGCGCAAAGAAACAGCAAAAAATGACAAGAGTGATTGAAGCAAACGCAACAAACGTGTTAAAGAAAGAGCACCATTATGAAATTGTCGCAAAAAGCTTTTGACCAGTGTCACACTGAGAAAGAAAATGATCATGGATAGCAAGATTGTTCAACAGAATGAGATTCTTCAAGATGATATTCTCATTGAAAAACACGGAAGGGGTAAATTTGAAGGTTTTCGTTTTTATGCCAACAAAAACAGTACCGATCAAATAGCTGAGAAGCAAATTTCAACAGAGAATGAGAATTTGATTCTTGCTTTTTCCAAACGCGCGACACGTTTTTGTGCTTCTGCAAATGGAGATTTTACCCTTAGTTCTGATGGAATTGTGCGCTGGATTGGTCAACCCGTAGGACAACTTGTAGCAACAGAAGATTTTTTTAAACCAAAACTGATTGTTTTAGCAGATGAACAACTCACGGGAGAATCCCGCAATAACGTTGTGAAACGATTAGAACGCTTTGTCACCTTTCATTTTGAAACGACTTTAAAACCCCTGTTTGATTTGCGCAATGCTGATAATTTAACGGATTCAACAAACAGCCTTGCTTTACAACTTTTTAACTCTTTAGGGATTTTACCACGCCGCGAAGTCTTAGACATTGTCAAAAACCTTGCGCAAGAATCACGTGCCGTTCTTCGGCGTCTAGGCGTGCGTTTTGGCGCTTTTCATATCTATGTTGCCGGAATGCTTAAACCTGCTCCGGTTCAAGCCATTACTCTCCTGTGGAATCTTCAAAATGCGGGACAAGATCAAACTGGTTTGGGTGAAGTTTTTTCAGCATTATCTGCTGGTCGAACCTCTTTAATTGTTGACCCTACCTATAACCGCCAATTTTATCAATTAGCCGGCTACCGAATCTTAGGACAACGTGCTGTACGGATTGATATTTTAGAACGTCTTGCCAATCTCATCCGTCCCGCACTTCATTGGAAACAAGGAAGTGATCCTAAACCCGATGGAGCCTATGATGGCAAAAGTTTTTTTGTTACACCAGCCATGATGTCCATTCTTGGGGCCAATGGAAACGATATGGAAGAAATCCTCAAAGGACTTGGTTATCAATCGTACAGCATAAGCAATACTGTTTTTGAACAAAATCTCTTTGCACACCAAGCCTCTTCCCCTGTCAATAGGGCAATGCAAGATGTTCCTGCAGCAGAATGCGTTGGAAGTCAATGGCAAACAATAAGCGATTTAGAAACAACACGAGAAGAAAAAAATACCTCATTCCCAAACACTTCATCCTCTGGTATTGAAAAACATCTCCATAAAACCAATCGTTTACCAGCAGCTGAACCTGTTGGGAATTTTGCCAAATCCCCGCGCTCTACAGAAGAAGATAAAGTTATTTTGTTATGGCATTATAAGCATCAATTCCCCCACCATGCACAAAAAAAACGTGATAAATTAGGAAATAAGTGGCAAAATAAATCGAAGAACGCTGTAAAAAAAGCGGAATACAAAAATGAAAATTCCCCTCAAGAAGCACCATCACAAGCAAAACGCTCTCATAAGTTCCACAAATCCCAAGGAAAACATGCAAATCATAAGCCCTTTCAAAAAGAAAAGCGCCTTAATCCTGATTCACCTTTTGCGAAACTAGCTGTACTACGCGATCAACTCACCAATCATAAAAACACGCACACACTTTCCTCTAAAGAGAATTAAAGTAACAAATGGAGTTTGATCTTGACCCACGTAGTAACCGACAACTGCATTCACTGCAAATATACGGATTGCGTTGAAGTCTGCCCAGTTGATTGTTTTTATGAAGGGGAAAATATGCTTGTTATTCACCCCGATGAATGCATCGATTGTGGTGTTTGCGTGCCAGAATGCCCAGCAGAAGCGATTTTACCTGATACAGAACCAGGATTAGAAAAGTGGTTAGAACTCAATCTTCATTATGCAAACAAATGGCCTAATCTAACCACCAAAAAAGATCCTCTTCCTCAAGCAAAAGAAATGGATGGTGTTCCAAATAAATTAGAAAAGTATTTTTCAGAAAATCCAGGAAGTGGCGAAGAGTAATGATAAAGTGTACACTCTCCTCCTTCAACGATTGAAAGACTTCTCTTGTAAAAATAAAAAATCCTTAAGCGAAATGATTGATTCTTTTAAATTTTGATGTTAGTGTTATTTTAACATGATCATCTTTCTAAGTATTTTTCTTTGCTTGTTATAGTAAAGCGGTGTATTTTTTTTTGATTTAAAAGTACTCGGCTTTTATGCTCACTTAATTGGTACAATATACTTGGTTAAAGAAAACTCAACCCTCAGGTTTATAACCTGTTTTCCGATACATTTGTTGATCATAAGGGAGTAAACTAAAATATGGCATCCCAACATGGAACGTCTTCCAAGACCAAAGAATTTGCAACCTCTGAATATATCGTCTACCCTACGCATGGAGTAGGACAAATTATAGCGATTGAAGATCAAGAAGTTGCAGGACATAAATTAAAACTTTTTGTCATTCATTTCGCGAAAGATAAGATGGATGTCAAAGTCCCCATTGCAAAAGCCCTTTCCGTTGGAATGCGTAAATTATCTGCTAGTGATTCTGTCGAACGTGCCTTAAAAGTTTTACGCGGAAAAGCACGCGTTAAACGGACCATGTGGTCACGTCGTGCACAAGAATATGATGCTAAAATCAACTCAGGAGATCTTATTTGTATCGCTGAAGTGGTCCGTGATCTTTTCCGCTCTAATCTACAACCTGAACAATCTTACTCTGAGCGCCAACTTTATACAGCTGCTCTTGAAAGAATGGCCCGCGAAATTGCGGTTATTAATAGTCTTTCTGAAACAGAAGCTATCAATCTCATAGAGATGCATCTCTCCAACAAGCCGGAACGCGAGTTTAAAACTGAGAGAGAAGAAACAGATGAAAACAGTAAAGCTGTCTACGCTGCATAATACACTCTTTCATCATAATGATGATATTTCGATAAAACCAGCGAAAAGCTGGTTTTATTTTTTAACATCCTCTCTGCCCTTAAGGACAAAGTTTCTTAACCAGCGCCAATCTATAAACAATCTAACTTTTCGACAAATTCCTCTTCCTCATTTTCTTTCTTCATAGATAATAAACTGATTAATCATCATAATCTAGCATTATTCATTATTAAATTAGAATCTTGAATATGGTAAGATTTCTCATTTCAAATTTCTCTCATGTTGAAGCAATCAAATCACTTGCTTGTCAATCACAAGTGGAGTTGATCTGTGGGTAAAAACTGTACAAAAAGAGCGAGACACTGTCTCAAACACCAAAGGATATACCAACATTGGAATCTGGCAAGATGTGTAAGGGCGGGGCTTGCTTTTTTATTAAGCGTAAAGATCATAGTGCCGTTTATACACTACACCGAAACTTTACCATTGACCCCCTTCTACAAAACCATTGTAACATTCAAAAACGCCGTCATAAAATGGATGCCACAAATATTGAAAAATATTCCTTTAAAAAAATGCGTGACAGTACAACATAAGATATTTTGTCTTGGGCGCTCTATTTTGCATGAGAAGCATTCCCCCCATTAAAGAACGCGATAAAAAAAGCATGAACTAAAACCATCATCTCCATTCTGTAAAAGGCATTCCAAATACTTTTGAAAGCTGTAAAACTAACTTAAAAAATAACAATAAAAATGAACGTTAGCATTGCCCCTTTCAATTTCATATTTTTCCCAAATGAGGTTTCTTATTTCAGAGATTACGAGATATACGCAATATTCTTATTCCAATCGAACACAAAAAATCTAGAACGATTCATAGAACTCTTAAAAGTCTCAATCTCTATTTTAAACAGACCGCTAAAGATTGGATATTCTCAGCAGGAATTGTCCAGTTATCATCTTCAATCTGATCTTCACGAATATGACGCAAAGGATTAGTACGAACGCCTATCAGGACAAGCAAACGCAAAGCCAGTTATGTTATGTTTTACAGAGTAACTGATAAAAGGCAGTGACTTCTTTCCAATCCATGGCTAGTCTATTAATAGTTTTATGACGTTGCTTACCTTAAGAGCGCGCGTGCTTTTATCGTTGCTTGTAAATCAACATCCACACCCAATGCAACCGCATGTTTGAGACAAAGATTAAGACGCTTCAGTGCTTTATCTGCTGTTGCAGCTTTTGTATGCCAAATAGAGGCAAGGGTATTGCGTATCTCTGTTTGCGTAATCTCTGAAACAGGCAGACAGCCTAATTTGGGGAAAATATAAAGGTGTAAGGGTGAAAACCAATCACAAGCCTCACCATCATTTTTTAATTCAGCTTTACGGCTTTCAAAAGCATCCAACACGATATCTTTTAAATAATGGAGATTGCGCATTGCCTCACGCTTTTGTTTCTCACGTTCTTTAATGGGATCACGCCCCTCACGTAAAACAGCCCACCATCCAGTTGCCAATTCACGGGCTTGTTTTAAAAAAACATCTCGCAAGGCACCCAAGCCCATTTCACGGCGCCGACCATGAATGGTATAACGATAAAGCCATTGAGCACCACCATCTTTACGTTTATGAAGAAGCAAGCCGGCACCATCATTATATTTGCTAGCCCCCAATGTTGCGACAACCCTTGGCTCTTAAGACTCTTCATAAGAACCATTTTTAGTTCTTTCTTATACAAATTTTATCCACACACTCATCCCACTTGTGACGTGCAAACGAGTGGTTTTGATTGATTCTAGATAGAGAGATTTGAAATGAGTGAATTATATATATAAATCAATATGTTGTCTAATTATGAACAGATAACAAAAAATCATAAACTTAGGTAAGCAACACCATAAAATCATTCATAAACCAGCTATGAACTGGAGAGTCGTACCGGCTTTGATAAAATACTTTGCTCACCCCCACACATAACATATTTGGTTTTAAGTTTACTTATTTTTACAAGCTGTTCGCAACAAATCCCTTATATTCACAAAAATAAGAAAAATATATAGACAATTCTTAGTTCAAAAACATGAAAATACAGCGTGATATTCATAGAAAAGTCTCATATACCTTTATCATAAAAAGCACTAAAGGTTATTGAATGTGTACACCTTCTGTCTTGTAACGGTTTTCTCTTTTCTGCTCATAAGAAAGCACGCTGGCATCAGCATACACTTAACCCCAATGTTACAACAATTCTTACATTTGAAAATATTCATTATAAACATTTTTCCTTTTTTATAGAGTTTTCACCCACATGCCAGCCCCACTTGTGACCGAAAAGCAAGTGATTGTCATTGATTCAACATGGGGGAAAATTTGAAATGAGAAAATCCTACGATAGACCTTCCATTCAAGGCGCAAAACAACAAATGATCTTTATAAATCAATGTGATGTCGATCTCTATTTTTTTAAGGAGAATCACATGTCACAATATAAGCCTATAGACAAACCATTGCCTTAAATATTCTCATAAAAAACACCGGTATGCTTAAAGCCTTACATGGATCAACCGCCTTAAACGACGATATTTTACGGTCTAATAGGATTCTCTCTACAGTCAATAAAGATTAAGTGCGATACAAAATGATTTTATTACTGAGCTAACTTATATCAATACCCAAGCTCTTAACGAAGTCATCATAAAAGACACTGATACAAGCAATCCCTTATAGCCTCTCAAGAAAACAAGAAAATCATCTCCCACAATAGAATCATTTCTCTACAGCAAAACTTTATCCCACACATGTTCTCAAGAAAAAGTGAAAAACGCATCTTACCCAATGCATTCACTAATGAAATAAAAGAAGTTCACCACTGGAAAAGAAAGAAAACGCTAAAGTTTTATAACCTCTAAAACGGAACATCCACGATACATTCCCTATTCCACATCGATAGAAGACGACGCAAGGGAACCTCAACATTCATCTTAAAGCGAAAATGCACGCCCCAAGCGTGCATTGATCGATGAAATAAAAAAGTTGACCTCTGGAAAAGAAAGAAAACGCTCAGTCTTTAACTACTAAAACGGAACGCCCACGATACATTCCCGTTTTCAAATCAATGTGATGAGGACGACGTAATTCACCAGAATTTTTATCTTCGATATAAGTCGGCGCCTTCAGAGCATCAGCCGAACGGCGCATGCCCCTCTTCGCTGGAGAGGTTTTTCGTTTAGGTACAGCCATAAAAAGACACTCCAAATCCATTAAAACAGAAAAAGCAATGTCAAAAATGACAATGCTTCATTTAAAAACACCATAAAATTTGAAGATATTATACACTGATAAAAAAGAAGAGGCAATGTCAAAATGATCCTCCTCTTACTAAAAATGACCTTCTTATTATCAAAAATGGTGTCACAATAATCAAATGAATATCAAAAACACTGCAAAATTTGAGAATTTTATACACCAATGAAAGCTTTTTTATAAGCCCTTCATTCAATTTTTATTTGGTTTAAAAAGGGATTTGCGCATACAGTAGAGATACGGATAAAAAGAGAAGTTGATTTTTAATAAAAAACGACGCCAATTTATGAAAACAAGAAAAAGCGACAACCTTTCTCTTTAAACTTCATAATTTCATTTTTGTAAAAACAAAGGAAGCAAGAATGCACGAATTTACCACCCTTCTTGCAAAACATGGACATACCGTTGAAAAGCGGCTTGATACCCTGTTAAGTGATCAAATCCAAAATGGTGAAATTTCACGCCCTAAAAATTTAATCAAAGCCATGCGCTATGGTGTGCTGAACGGTGGAAAACGCTTGCGTCCTTTTCTTGTAATTCAAAGTGCTGCACTTTTTGATGTCCCTGTAGAACATTCTCTTGATGTTGCGTGTGCCTTAGAATGTATCCATTGTTATTCGCTCATTCATGATGATCTTCCCGCTATGGATAACGATATACTCCGGCGTGGAAAACCCACCGTCCATATAGCATTTGATGAAGCAACAGCAATTCTAGCAGGCAATGCCCTCTTAACATTTGCCTTTGAAATCATTGCCCATAAAGCTAGTAATCTATCTACAGATATTAGAATCAAGCTGATCACATCTCTTGCACAATCGGCAGGACTTGGCGGTATGTTAGGTGGACAAATGCTGGACCTTGAAGCTGAAAAAAGACCGCAAGAAAGTACTGACATCATCACTCTACAACACATGAAAACAGCAGCCCTGATAAGCTTTGCTTGCCAAGCAGGTGCCATCATTGGCAATGCATCTAAAGAATTAACTGAAAAACTTACTGATTTTGGTACCTATCTTGGTTTAGCTTTTCAATTAACCGATGACCTTCTTGATGTCACCGCCAACACGCAAACCCTAGGAAAAACGGCTGGGAAAGATGAAACGGCACAAAAAGCCACTTTTGTTCACCTTTACGGCATTAAAGAAACCCAAAAAAAGCGAGATACACTCATCAGTAAAGCAGAAGCATTCTTACATCCTTTTGGCGCTAAAGCACTCCCCCTCCAACAAGCAGCACACTTTAGTGCAATACGCCAAAATTAAACTTCATCCACCCTATTGTACATAGTGTACACCGTCATATTTATTGAATGCATAATAGACTTTTCCAAGAAACATTACCATTAATCTCCATTATAGTCCTTATCATGAAATGGGTGCGACAAATCTTAAGAGGAATTTCATTAAAACAAGCCGCGTAAATTTATAACACAAATGCATTCTAGGTATCCTATTTTGCATGAAAAATGCCTTCCATTAAAGACTAAAAGAAACAAAATGTAAAACAATGCGTAATCACCATGTTTTAAAAGATATTACAGTGGATGCTTTAAAGCCGAATAAAAAACAACCGGAAAGAGGAAAACTCGTTTTCTCCTTTATGTCTTTAATCTTCTAACGATAAGGCAAAAATAAACAGAATAAGTATACAACAAGGCATTTTATAAACCCGCAAAAAACAATAAAAATGCCGATTGGCTTTGTAGCCTTATCAAAGTCATCTGTTGTTTATTGCCAACCCTAGGAGTACACTGCCCTCAGTAAAGAGTCGTAATTTTTATGCCTTTCCACGCTATCTTGTTGTAAAAGATCAAATATGGTTACATTCTGTAAATTCAGTCGTGTATTGCTTGCTCTCTAAAAACACTTTTACAAAAGTGCTGATTGTTTAGTTTAAGCATCATTTTTTTGAAACTCGTATTTAAAATATCAGAAAAAAATGAACATAATGGCTATTTTGATTTTTATGCCACCCTCAAAGAACAAAATCTTTTAACCTAATCTACTCTGTAAACAGTCTAGTGTCCTACCGAGTAGGTTTCTCTCGTTTTCCACGCATGCGATTCACTTAAACTAAAGACGCGATAAACAAGACTTAAGAATATTCACCATGCACTTCTTAAAATACTTAATGTATCAAACAGGATACCTTCACTACCCTTCAAATGACGGTATGTTACGGCATAACAGGATAAATAAAGTCATCAATTTCAATAACACGAAAGACAAAAAAAAATATTATTACCGATCTCTCTTTTCTTAGCAAGAAAGATATAAAACATTTGATTTATAATGATAATTCATGTTTTTCAACTTGAATAAGAACCCTAAATACCGTAAGATTCTTTCATTTCAAATCTGTGTATGTTAAATCAATCAAAATCACTTGCTTGCACCTCACAAGCGGGAAAAGCCGTGTGGAGCAAAACATCAAAGAAAGAACTAAAAAATGCCTCTTATGAACCGGCTTAAAAGCCATGGGCTGTCCACAACATTAGGAGCTAGCAAAGTGAATGATTGTGTCGGCACGCTCCTTCAAAAGCAGAAACATTTTTATTTACAAAAGTGTGTAATAACTTCAATTTAATAATAATCATGGTCACTATACAACTTTAATTCATCACGCTCTTTATCTCGTTGATTCAATTCATCACATAAAAAGAGAATTGATAAGATTAAACAGAGAATGATCATTGCAACAGAAAGATAAAAAAAGTCCTTATTATTATATATAAAAGCGCAATCTAATTTGTGATAAGTCGTTTTTTCAACCCAAGTGCAAATTTCCTCCTTTAAGTGCAGTTTTCTTATTAAGATGAAAAGCATCATTGTAAATGAACCTATACCTGTTGCCAAAGCTGGAAAATATGTCCACCTTTTGAAGCCATAATGAACAAATATGCAACATGGATAAGAAAATGCCGCGATTATTAAGACTATTATAGCCATTTAATATCCTTCGAGAGAACTTTGCTCGTTAAATGTCATTTGTAAATTCCTCTTGGTTGCATCATGTCATATATCGTGCGGAGCTCTATGCAAAAACGTGCTATTTGTTTAGTATTTTCACTATGACCAGCTCTCATACTAGACACAAGGTCAATAATTTGTGTTGTTGGGCTAATACCATTTCCACTTGAAGAATTAAGAAATTTTTTCGCATAATTAATCATGGGGTCGGTAGAATTCATAGACATATTATAAGCCCAGATAAAATCGCTTTCTCTCCAATTATAGTCATAACGCAAACTGCTTATGACATTGGGTAGCATTGCCCATGACATCTCCTCATTATAATCACCGCGTAATAAATTAACAAAGCGTCCACATAAAACAATAAGTATGTGACGATGCCATATAATATCAAATTTGGGCGCGATATTCTGATAACCACGGCTATAAACGAAATTTCTTGCTTGTTCCTGCTTTTGAAAATGTTCAAAAGCCTCGTATTTTTCACTTATATATTCTTCGTAAAGTTTATTATACTGCTCTAGACTATCTACGCGCGTACATCCCAACAATACCAATACAGAAAAAAGAGTTATAAATGTTACAACATGCGTTATGGATAACGATTTCATCGCTTTACCTTTTAATAACCATAATTTGTACAGCTTAACAGATTCCTATCAAATATATCAATATGTGCTGGTTTCTTGTGGCTTATTTGTAGCAAATTGTACTCAACAATATTTCTGTACTTGGTTTTATTCCCTCTCAAAGAGGGGGCTATCATTCAAAGTTTCCATAGATAAGTTTATTATCTGGATTAAGAGTATTTTCTAACATCAGAAAATACAGAGCTAACGCCACAATCAAAGAGAAAATACTCAAAAATGAGAATGTACAACGTAAAAAAATTATCTCAACAAGATGATTGATATTTTAAAGGAGGCAATGGTAAAATCCGCTAAATATACCAACAATAAAATAGATCATCAAAATATCAAAATCGATCATACGGGAATTCTTATGCGGACAGGCTATAAATTGTCCGACTGCTTAAATTAGCTCTAATGAGATAAAGGGTTAGCAGCAAGGAACCAATGAAAATGGGGAAAACTGCTTCATCACCATTCCTTAATAAGCATATAATCTGGCACAATCATTTTCTTTATCAGCGTCCAATCTTATCAGCAACTCTTTGTGCAATATTCATGAGCAGCATTTTTATTTCCCTTTTAACGATTATTATGCCACGCCCACTTATAACGTACAAGCAGATGACTTTGATTGCTTCAACATACATAGATTTTAAATAAGAATAACTGAGACTATTCAGCTTTCTCATTCAACATGAAAAAACAACGATGCGCCTTAATAAATCAGAGCCTTGCCCCACTATGAAACCCTATAAAATACGTATCGTAATAAGTTAATATTTTCACTGAACTTTTTTGAGAGTTCCTTCTAAAAAAAATACCGCCAACAAGTAAATCAATAAATAAATAGCAAAAATATAAACGAGTGAGAAAAAGCCAAATATATTGACCATATACGCACTCATGTAAAAAAATACCAATAAGCTAAATCTCCCAACGGTTGACAAGAAAGATTCATATGTAGCCCTGAAATGATCACTAATACTATCGTGCAAGATAACTTCTACACGAAGATATGTATACTTAATGAGATAAAAAATCATACAGACTAAAATGACAGCCATTTCTTTTCTTGGTTCAAAGAAAGCGACTGTAGAAATCAGTAAAGCCGAAAGAAACAACAGTAAAATAAAATTCACTCTTTCACTTAGTTTTGTAAAGAGAAAACTAGCCAAGAGCTGAGAGAGCAATATCAATGAAAATGTCACACCAAGATCAAAATAAGTGACATTAATATTATGATCTTTAAATATCCACTGCCAATACTGCGAGAATATATTGAAAAAAATCAATGAAAAATAAAAGCATAAAGAGATATAAGGAACTTTAATAAAAATAGATAACATCTCCTTAGCTTCACAAATGAGAGAATTCGCTTTATTTGGTTTTTTCTCCCCCTTCAAGTCATCAAGAAAAAACAAACCAAATAGTGTTGTCATCAACATTAAAAACGCCGCGATATACCATATATATTGGCTCGAATAATCAGCAAAATAAGCACCGATCAAACTGAATATAAACATGCCGATGTAATTATATTGAGAGCTGGAACCAAGCACTTTTTTAGTGGATGTCAATTTTTCTTTTGCATATTGAACAAGTAAAGCATTATAGGCTCCAGCAATTAATGTCAGCGATAAGGCATTAAAAGTTTCTGCCAAAAGAAAACCATAAAAGCTTGTAGAAAATCCCATGAGAAAGAGCCATGTGGCAGCAAAAGCCGCTGCCAAAACGATCGATATTTTATAACTTTTTCGATCAGCAAAATATCCCAGAGGAATATCGGTAACCATCATAATAAAAGCCTGAAACGACTTAATGACACCTATATCAATAAGCGTTAAGCCTTTTTCAAGCATATAAAAGACAATAAAGGCGCCAGTTAAAATCCTTATACCGTTAAATAAAAAGCCAAACGCTAATATACTTGTCATGCACTCCCCCAATAACGCCAAAAAAGGCACCCGTATACATCATTTTATATCAATATAAAAGCTTACATTTTACGACAAATAGGACTATAATCGCTATAAGGATTTCCAATCCTATCAATTTGATACCCCAAAAATGCTGGGAAAATGCCTGAAAAATCAATAAACAATGTTCTTTCTATAATTTGATATTTGAAGAATCCGTTAAATATTTTACTGTCTCAAGAGCAGCCAAAAAACCAGCAACAACATTTACGGATCTATTTAAAGTATTCATATCGTTTTGCTTAATAGTCTTAACACACTCAAACTCATTAATATCCTTCATAAGCTTCTGATTCTAAAACAGGCATATCATCTGGTTTTACCTAAAATAATAAGCAACCAACAACAGTATTGACCATAGCTAAAGCAGCATACAACAGCACCATCTTCACATTGAAGACAGCTTGTTTTAAAAAAAACGACACACCCTTTTTACTTCAACCTTATGCGATTTTTACCTCAACCTTGCCCAAAGCGTGTATGAATATAATCACTCAAAAGCGCTTCAAATTCTTCAGCAATGTGATCACCCCGTAAAATTTTTACCTTTTGTCCCTCAATAAAAACAGGTGCCGCAGGACTTTCCCCCACTCCAGGCAAAGAGATTCCAATATCCGCATGCTTTGACTCCCCCGGTCCATTGACGATACATCCCATCACAGCAACCTTCAAGCTTTCAACGCCAGGGTATTTTTCACGCCAAACAGGCATATTTTTGTATAAATCTGCTTCAATTTTTTGTGCCAATTGTTGAAAGACCGTTGAGGTTGTGCGCCCACAACCAGGACAAGCCGCAACAACAGGCAAAAATTGCCGAAACCCCATCACTTGCAAAAGTTCTTGCCCCACCTTTACTTCTCGTGTCCGATCACCACCAGGTTTTGGTGTTAAGGAAATTCGTATCGTATCACCAATCCCTTGCTGTAATAAAATACCCAAAGCCACCGAAGAAGCAACAATGCCCTTTGTTCCCATCCCAGCTTCCGTTAATCCCAAATGAAGAGCATAATCACAACGCGCCGCCAAGGTGGTATAAACAGCAATAAGATCTTGGACATCACTCACTTTAGCAGAAAGAATAATTTTATCACGTCCCAATCCCATCTCTTCAGCCCAAAGAGCCGATTGCAGAGCAGACTGCACAACAGTTTCCCGCATCACTTCAGCAACCGATAAAGGATTTTCTTGCTGTGCATTTTCATTCATAAGCCGTGTTAACAACGCATTATCAAGAGAGCCCCAATTCACGCCAATGCGAATAGGTTTATGATACCGACAAGCAATCTCAATAATTTCTGCAAATTGACGATCTTTTTTTGCGCCAAAACCAACATTTCCAGGATTGATGCGATATTTTGCAAGCGCCTCAGCACACGCAGGATGCTCTGATAAAAGCTTATGGCCAATATAATGAAAATCCCCCACCAATGGGATAAAAAATCCTAACCTCTCCAATCGCTCCCGTATTTTTGGTACAGCTGCCGCCGCTTCATCGCGATCAACAGTAATTCGAACCAATTGTGAACCAGCTTGCCAAAGAGCAGCTACTTGAGAAACAGTTGCATCAACATCAGCGGTATCTGTATTGGTCATTGACTGTACAACTATCGGGCTCTGCCCCCCAATAATCACATCACCAACAGCAACACCAACAGATCGACGACGCTCAAGTGGTTTAGATAAAAAATAGGTCGTACTCATCAAGTCCTCAAATTTTTAAAACCTGCGCTATCAATCATTATTTACATTGACTTCCTCCGCGCTTCAAAGGACGAAAATTACACCGCCCACCAATCTTAACAGATTGCTCTCAAAAGGTTCTACCTACTAACACTGATGCAATACAATTCATAGGTAGATTCATTCTATAGACGCACCGGATAAGTTCTACTACTTCTGTTCAAGTTTATACTTCTACACTTGGTTGCTTCAAAAAGAAACTGAAACAAAACAGAGACAATACTGTATTTTTAAGTTGCATGCCGATACCTTAATCAACGTCACCACAAAACAATGTTTTACAACACAACAGATAACGCCTATCAAAGCGCAATTTTTAAAAATGCATGAAAGACATCGCCAAATTAATCCAACATATTGATTTATAATAATCTATTTTTTACAAATTTGAATAGCAACCCCAAATATCGTAAGATTTCCTCATTTTAAATCTTCTTAATTGAATCAATCAATACCACTCCCTACAGCCACAAGAGAATAGATAGATAAAAACTCCTTATAAACTATTTCAAGTGCCAAAAGCTATCCCAACACTTTAAACAAACAAAAAAATGAAGACATCGCCCACCATCTTTATGAATGAATCTTACACCATTTTGTAAAAATTTTTACCTTACATCCTTAACAAACACCATCACGAAATGAACTCAAGTACATTAAGAAATGCCTCATTAAACCCAAACTTTTAATTCTCATCTCACCCACGCGCGGCATTATCAATGCAACCTTTCAATGTTCAAGCCGTTATAGCAAAACCCCAAACACAATTCCAACTGTCACGCAACAATTTAACACATGAAGGAGTCAATAAATGTGTCTATTTTCACCCCATAGAAAAAATGCTAAAATTAAAAAACGTATAGCACAATTAAAAAGAGAGCTGGTCCCCGTAAATCATTGGAGTTTTCAAAATGATAGCTTTGAAAACATTTCTGAGCTGTTTAACACATGGAAACAAAAAGGCCGTCACGCACTTTATCACCTCAACGAACATGCTACAGAATTAAAGAAAAAAGCGAAAGAAAATCCTAAAAAAACCCTCGCATTAGCAGCAGGAGTCGTTTTAGTAAGCTTCTTACTGATCCGTAAAAATTAATAACACAACCAATAACCTTCCCTTTTAATGCCCGCCTCAAAACGGGCATTTTTATGGTTTACAAAATATAAACTTTACGTCTTCCTCCTAACTTTACGCCCTCTCCCAAAAGGATAAGTTTCCCATCCGACCCAGTCTATAATCCAGTTTTTTATCTGGCATCCCCCCTACCCCCATCTTCCAAACATGCGGTGACACCACACCTCAAAGGACAGTGTTGTGCAAAACCACAGGCAAAGCTTCCAATACTCCCCCCCTACTGAGTTAGTTCAAAAGAAATGGAAGTGAGTAAAGATGCATGCGCTTTAATATTCTAAGGAACATTATTTTACATCATGACATAAAAGTATAAGAAGCCTAAGAGCTTTAAAACATGTAGTATAGCAAACCAAACGAAATCTTCCAATGTAAACAACCACTTGCTATAAGTAAATGACGCAAAAATTAAACTGAAAAAACCCAAAATTTCATCCTCCAGAATCGACTCGCTGCGAAGTATCTACATAGGTAACCACGGACATGCCAGGAATGAGTTTTTCAATTCCTTCCTGCCCAGGATCTAAAGCAATCCGTACTGAAATACGTTGCGCAATTTTGATAAAATT
This sequence comes from Bartonella sp. AA97HXZ, assembly GCF_042196985.1. Classification (NCBI taxonomy): domain Bacteria; kingdom Pseudomonadati; phylum Pseudomonadota; class Alphaproteobacteria; order Hyphomicrobiales; family Bartonellaceae; genus Bartonella; species Bartonella sp. AA97HXZ. The sequence goes on from NZ_JBHIRC010000003.1 coordinate 89,900, forward strand.
ACCAATTGTCGTATCCGTTTTTAACAATGAAAACTCTGAGCCTGTAGCAGGTGCAAAACGAACCACACGCCCTGTTAACTTTTTGTTGTTCAATGCATCAACAGAAAAAACAACCGGTTGTCCCACACGCATCTGAGAAAGTTGCGTTTCCTTATAATTAGCAATAATCCAAATATCATCAGAAATAACAGAGACCAATTGTGTCCCCGGCATAACATATTGCCCTACCCGCGCTCCAACTAATCCAATATAGCCTGTTCGAGGAGATAAAATCTTTGTGTGATCGAGATTAAGTTTTGCCAACTCAACACTCACCTTCGCTCCCGCAATTTCTGACTGTAAACTTTGCCGTTCAAGATCCAATTGTTTTTGCAATTGGCGTTTTGTTTCGAGAGCTGTCAAGAGTTGTGAAAGAGGACGAGAAACAGAACTTGCCGCATCACCAAAACCTAACTTTTTACTATCTGGAACAACATTGGAAAATGCTCGTGAACGCGCCAATTCCACCTCTGCTGTATTAATTTCGCCCTGCAAAAGCTGTGCTTGTAATTCAATACTTGCCAGTTTTGCATTTTTTGAATCGAGAACAGCCTGTGCCCGTGCAAGCTGCTGCCGAAAAAGAGAATCATCGAGCTCAAAAAGCAGCATTCCCTTTTCAACACGTTGATAATCTTGCACATAAATCCGTGCAATCACCCCAGAGATCTGTGAACTAACCAGAGTAACATTGCCCTTAATAGAAGCATTATCCGTTATTTGAATGTTACTCACAAAAGGAGGAAGCCTCCAAGCCCACAAAATCAGCAAAACACCCGTAATGCCCGATAGGAATGCAACAATCGTAGCTTTTGACCGTAATTTTTTTATCATTTTTTTGCACCCCTCTTTCTATGACATTACTCTACTTTTCTAATGCACGCAAAGAGCATGACTTAACAATCATTGTGACAAGAAAAATAACGAATACAACCATTGAAATATAAAAATAAAGCCGAAAAACGTCATCATAAGCAAAAATATTTGCTGTTAACTTAAATTTCTCTATCAACATAGAAGTACCCTGCTCACTTCTCAAGCCATTGGGAACAGAAACACCATAAGAAGGCGAAAATAAAGTATTCATCTCACCAGAAATAAGCGGATCAGTAATAATAATATTTTGTGTTAAGGACTCAAAGTTCTTATGGGCAAAATAAAACTGAAGGCTGCCAAAAAAAGCCGACCCCATCAATCCCCCTGTCACTTGCGTTAGCAAAAAAACAGCAATAAAACTTAAAACGTAACGCGGTCCTCGCTCACCAGCGATCACAAACCCTTTGAAAAGAGCCGGAGGCAAAAAAAGTGCATAACTAAAACTCACCAACCCTTGGCTCAACATCATATCTTGTGGGCGCGTTAAATGGTTTACATGACTATCTAAATAAGCTCCTAACGCCAAACAACCCAAAGACAACAAATAAAAATAATCCTCACGCCCCGCCCGTAAAAAAAAGACACAAACAGCCCCCCCTAACAGAATCCCTAATGTCACCGCAAGATACATGGGCGCCATCTCACGATTGAGCAAACCAAAAAGATTAAAAAACCCTACGGGCAAATTTGACCGCTCCAATAAAAAAACATGAAAAATAAATAAAATAAAAACAGATTGGACCATTTCTTTACTGAAAATCCAACGGAGATCAATCAACGGTTTTTCTCTATTAAGCTCAATAATAATAGCAATAGCCAACGAGAAAATAGCAAGTGCGAGCCCCCAACCAATCCATGGTGCTTCATACCACCAATACAATATGCCAACAGACATGATCACAGCATTTAATCCAAGACCAAGAGCAATCAAACCATAGCTTATCCAATCTAATTTTTGAATAACCTTACTACGCACAACAGGAGTAAGAGGCAAAGTATAGATACAGACCAAGCTGATAAGAACCAACCCCATTTCCAGAGCGGAAAGACTGGAAAAACCACCATTTTCCAGCAAATCAGGAGAAATCAAACGTGATAAAGGTGCCGCTAAAGCCGCATTCATATAATTCAAACTAAGACCAACAGTAAACTTCTTTGCTGGAGCAAAAGCCTCCATCATATAAAGCAGTGCAAGCGAAGCCAAAGGAGCAGCAGCAATCCCAGCAAAAAAGCGAATAATCAATGCAGAACGCAAATCCGTAACAAAGAGCTGCAACACGCAAACCAAAACAAAGCCAAGAATTGATAATTCAGCAAAAGCGCGCAGCCCAAATTGATAGCGGATTTTGATCAACATAATCGCTACACTCACATTTGGCGCCATATAAGCCGCTACCAGCCATGTCGTCTCGGCCAAAGTTGCATGAAAATCACCCGTAAGATGGACAATGTTAGACTGAACAATATTAGCCCCTAAACCATAAGCCCATTGCAAAATAAGAGAAGCAAAAATATAAACAAAGCACTTTGGCAAAGGTCCCGCAAAGACACGACCAGGACGAGGAAAAGGTTTTGCACTCCTTTTAGCAGACACAACCGTACTCTTTTTTCCGCTCATGTCATCTTTTCCTGTATACTCTGCTACGCTTCTATCAACACAGCACCATCAGCTGACAACTGCTGGAAAAAAGCCTCTATTTTATGATTGTCCTCATCACTTGTCCCTCCTTCTAACGTCGCTTGAATCTGCAAAATCTGCTGTTCTAATACATCAAAAGAAAGATTCTCTACAGCCACAACGTGCTCTACCAATAAAGAGCAGCCTGAAAAGGTAATATTTGCAACACCCCCGCATACAACAAATAATTTTTCACCCACAGAGGTGCGAACACGAACACTGCCCAACACAATACTTGCCACCAATGGCGCATGATGCGCCATAACTGTCAAATAACCTGAGGCTGAAGGAAGAACAACAGACACTACCTGCTCTGAAAACACAATTTTTTCAGGCGATACAAGCTCAAATAAAAAATGCTCTTCTCTATTGTTTTCCACAAAAGTCTCCAAAATACCCGATATAAGGACTCTCCGTTTTCTCCAACGACTCGTCCTTTTTAACGAAAAATACCCATGACAGTTTTCTCTTGAATAAGAAGCTTCTTACTAAGAAGCCTCTGCCATGAGACGCTTTCCTTTTTCAAGTGCTTCATCAATCGAACCAACCATATAAAAAGCAGCTTCTGGCAAATCATCGTAATCGCCAGCACAAAGCCCCTTAAAGCCTTTGATTGTCTCTTCCAAAGGAACGAGTTTCCCCGGCGAACCAGTAAAGGCTTCCGCAACATGGAAAGGTTGCGAAAGGAAACGTTCAATTTTACGTGCCCGCCCCACCAGCAATTTGTCATCTTCAGAAAGTTCATCCATTCCAAGAATAGCAATAATATCCTGAAGCGCTCTATAACGTTGTAAAATGGTTTGCACTTGACAAGCAACCGTGTAATGCTCTTCCCCCACAATCAATGGATCCAACATACGCGAGAAAGAGTCAAGCGGATCAACCGCTGGATAAATCCCCTTTTCCGCAATAGAGCGCGAAAGAACAGTTGTTGCATCCAAATGAGCAAAAGACGCTGCCGGCGCCGGATCCGTCAAGTCATCTGCCGGAACATAAATTGCCTGAACGGAAGTAATAGAGCCTGTTTTTGTACTGGTAATACGTTCTTGCAACGCCCCCATATCTGTTGCCAAAGTCGGCTGATACCCAACAGCAGAAGGAATACGCCCTAAAAGAGCAGATACCTCAGCTCCTGCTTGCGTGAAACGGAAAATATTATCCACAAAGAAGAGAACATCTTGTCCTTCATCACGGAAACTTTCTGCAATTGTCAATCCTGAAAGAGCCACACGCGCACGCGCTCCTGGTGGTTCATTCATTTGCCCGTAAACAAGGGCACACTTTGACCCTTCCGTTGAACCATTATTCTCTTTTGGATTCACATTCACGCGGCTTTCGATCATTTCATAATAAAGATCATTTCCTTCACGTGTACGTTCTCCCACACCAGCAAATACAGAATAGCCACCATGTGCCTTTGCAATATTGTTTATAAGCTCCATAATGAGAACGGTTTTTCCAACACCAGCACCACCAAACAAGCCAATTTTACCCCCTTTAGAATAAGGGGCTAACAAATCCACGACTTTAATACCGGTTACGAGAATTTCCGAAACAGTCGATTGTTCAACATATTCAGGTGCCTCTTGGTGAATAGAACGTGTTTTGGTTGAAGCGATTGGTCCCACATTATCCACCGGTTCCCCAATCACATTCATAATACGTCCCAACGTTGCTTCTCCTACAGGAACGCTAATTTGTGTGCCTGTATCCACAACCTTTTGGCCCCGCATCAAACCATCAGTCGTATCCATAGCAATCGTACGCACAGTATTTTCACCCAAATGCTGCGCAACTTCTAATACCAAGCGATTGCCTAAATTCTCTGTTTCCAAAGCGTTGAGAATTTTTGGCAATTCACCTTCAAATTGCACATCAACGACAGCACCAATAATCTGCTTGATTTCACCAACAGCGCCTTTTGCATGCTCTTCTTTTTTTGCGGATGTATCTTTTTTTACAGGTGTATCTTTAGCTGCATCACGCGCAGGTACAGAGGAAGCCTTTACATCCACTTGAGATTTCGAAGCGGCTTTTTTCACGCTGGAACGAGCAGCTGGTTTCTTTTTTTCACCTTTTTCTGTTCCTTTGCTTGAGGTTACTGCTTTTACCATCAATCTTTACCTTCTCCATTTAAAGCGCTTCAGCGCCCGCAATAATTTCGATCAATTCTGTCGTAATCTGTGCTTGACGTTGACGATTATAAGCCACCGTCAATTTACTAATCATTTCACCCGCATTGCGCGATGCATTATCCATAGCTGTCATCTTGGCGCCCATTTCACCAGCAACATTTTCTAGCAAAGCCCGAAAGATTTGCACCGAAAGATTACGTGGTACAAGGGCCTCTAAAAGAGACGCAGCATCAGGTTCATACTCATAAACAATCGCCTCACAAACCGTTGACTGTGAACCTTTGCTTGTCTCTTTTTGCTCCACAACATCTATATCCATTGCCTCAACAGCTGCTTTTGGAGTCCCCATTGGGATCAAGCCAAAAGCTGTTGGACGCTGATTAATCACGGAAACAAATTCAGAATAAAACAACGTACAGACATCGAAAGCGCCTTCATTGAACAAATCAACAATGCATTGACTAATCATCACCGCCTCGGCAAAACCAATTCGCTTTACCGCATGTAAATCAATGTGATCAATCATCAAACTTTTGTAATCACGCGATAAAATATCGGCACCCTTTTTACCCACAGTGATAATTTTCACAATTTTACCAGCTGCCAAGAGGGCTTTAATCTGCTCACGAGCACGACGAGCGATTTGCACATTAAAAGCCCCACATAAACCGCGTTCAGCCGTACACACCACCAAGAGATGCACATCATCGCGCCCCGTACCACGCATAAGAGCCGGTGCATCAACACCATCTACATCAGCAGCAACACTGGTTAAAATATCAGCCATCTTTTTTGCGTAAGGGCGTGCCGATTGCGCCGCCTCTTGGGCACGATGCAACCTTGCTGCCGCAACCATCTGCATAGCTTTGGTAATTTTCTGTGTTGCTTTAACCGAAGCGATACGGTCTCTAAGATCCTTTAGTGAAGCCATTCAAGCATTCCATCAATTCATCACGAAAAATTTTTCGCATAAGTGTTAAGGACAGTTATCAACTTATCTTTCAGTTCATCTGTTATCTGTTTTTGCTCAGCAATTGCCTTTAAGAGATCTTGATAATCACTCCGCAAAAGCACCAAAAGCCCCTGTTCAAACCGTGCGACATCAGAAACCGCTAGAGAATCAAGATAGCCATTCACACCCGCGAAAATAACCACCACCTGCTCTTCTGTTTTGAGAGGAGAAAATTGCGGCTGCTTCAAAATCTCTGTTAAGCGTGCTCCCCGATTCAAAAGGCGCTGGGTTGATGCATCCAAATCAGAGCCAAACTGCGCAAAAGCTGCCATTTCACGATATTGTGCCAATTCACCTTTGATCGAACCAGCCACTTGCTTCATGGCTTTAATTTGCGCTGCTGAACCAACACGTGATACAGAAAGACCAACATTTACAGCAGGACGAATTCCTTGATAAAACAAATTAGTCTCTAGAAAAATTTGCCCATCGGTAATGGAAATAACATTTGTAGGAATATAAGCAGACACATCATTTGCTTGCGTTTCAATGACCGGCAAAGCTGTCAACGACCCCGATCCATTTTCCGCATTCAGCTTTGCAGCCCGCTCTAAAAGACGCGAATGCAAATAGAAAACATCACCCGGATAAGCTTCACGCCCTGGTGGACGACGCAACAAAAGAGACATTTGACGATACGCTACCGCTTGCTTTGATAAATCATCATAACCGATCAAAGCATGTTGCCCATTATCACGGAAATATTCGCCCATAGCACACCCAGCAAGAGGTGCAATAAATTGCAGTGGTGCTGGATCAGAAGCAGTCGCTGCAACAATAATAGAATATTCCAGCGCTCCACGTTCTTCTAAAACTTTAACGAACTGTGCCACCGTCGAACGTTTTTGACCGATAGCCACATAAATACAATAAACTTTATCTTGCTCTCGTCCAGCCCCTTTTTCATGAAAAGGTTTTTGGTTTAAAAATGTATCGAGCAAAATTGCTGTTTTTCCTGTTTGGCGATCACCAATCACCAATTCACGCTGCCCCCGTCCAATAGGGATGAGTGCGTCAATCGCTTTCAATCCAGTCGACATCGGTTCATGGACAGACTGACGCGGAATAATTCCAGGAGCCTTAACATCGACACGACGACGCTCTGTTGCTTTAATGGGCCCCTTACCATCGATAGGGTTTCCCAACGCATCAACCACACGCCCAAGCAAAGCGGGACCCACAGGAACATCGACGATAGCACCTAACCGCTTTACACAATCACCTTCACGAATATCACGATCTGAGCCAAAAATGACCACACCAACATTATCAACTTCCAAATTGAGTGCCATACCACGCACACCGTTTGGAAAGGCGACCATTTCCCCTGCTTGGACATTATCCAAACCATAAACGCGAGCAATACCATCCCCTACAGAGAGAACCCAACCAATTTCTGAAACCTCAGCCTTTTGGTCAAAGTTTTTGATTTGCTCTTTTAGAATTTTTGAAATTTCAGATGGTCTAATATCCATCAGCTGACCTCTTTTTTCAATGCAAGCTTAAGTGAAGACAATTTTGTGAGAAGAGACGTATCAATTTGAGACGACCCCACACGAACGATTAATCCACCAAGAATTGTTGGATCCACAATGATGTGCAGCAAGACTTTTCCTCCAACAACACCTTCCAAAGCCTCACACAACTCTTGTCTTTGTTGAGAACTTAAGGGGCGCGCAGAAACAATTTGCGCAGTAACCTGCCTACGAGCGCGTGCAACACAATGCTGGAAAGCACGTAAAATACCAAATACAGCACTAAGCCTACGGTTTGTGGCAATAACGCGTAAAAAATTACCAATGACCTGCCCTGCATTTTTATCAGCAAATTTGATGTTTGCACAAACAGATTGCATCACCTTAATTTGTTCTTTAACTGAAAAGAATGGACTAAGCACAAAGCGTTTTAAATCCTTATGCTCCAAAACAAGCAAAAGATCCTCTACTGCCTTTTCAACCTTTTCAACGTTTCCGGCTTCTTGAACGCAATCAAAAAGCGCTTGCGCATAGCGTTGATCTACCAACGGCAGCGGTATGAGAGAAAATGAATCCGACACGAAATACCGCCTCTTTCCCTTGAGCGACTCTCTGATAGTTATCAGATGAAATGAAACAGACATTCTCAATCTTAAGAATCTTTTTCTTAAAACCTAGAACAAAAATCACTTGGTTTCTAGCATAGACATAGCCGACTCGCAACACCACAAATCGCTGCTTTTTAAAAATTTTAATAAAATATTCAAAATATTTTTGAAAAGCATTTTTTTTAGATATACAGGATGGCATCACAGTTTTTTTATGCCTCTTTTTGACATTCTCTGAGCGATTTTTTCACTCTCTTTGATTTTTCTTCAAATGCCCTTGCCACCAAACGCTCTTGTCACCATAAAAAAACACTCCCTTTATCACCACAAGACCTTTAATGAGATGCAGCTGCGATTGAAAAAGTCTATTATTTCAAACTGATAAGAAAGAAAAAACAATGAATATCCTCCTAAAAATTAAAGAAAACATTGCTCTTTTTTCTTCAAATACCCACTCCTTTTAAAAAATTTCACCAAGTAATATTTTCTTGTAAGCACACTCTTTAAATATACAAAACATTGATTTATAATGATAATATATCATTTTTCATACCGGATAAGCTTCAAATATCGACAAATTCTCTCTTTTCAAATTTTTTTATCAAAATCACGCCCTTCATTAAGCCCGCGTAGCTTCACTTTATATGGCACTATATTGCACTGATTTTAGAAGAAACATAGATCAATATCAATTTGAACGCGAATAGAATTGGGTATTTTGGGTGTACAACTAAGCATTTTCAGCCCTTATAATCCGCCTATCAAAAGAATACTGTCCCTCATACAAAAAAGAAGTAAAAGCCGAAATGATAGTGCCCTCGAAGAAGAGAGGCCCTTCTGCTGGTTCTATAACAAAGATATTTTTTCCCGTGGCTCCACTTAATGCAATGGACATGTATCATATTTTGCTGCCTAGATGCTTATTCTGAATAATATAAGAGTTCAAGTAAAGCACCTTAAGCAAAGAGACCTTCACTTTATGCGATACTGGTTTTAGAAAAAACTTTGCGGATCAATATCAATTTGAACCCGAACGGAACTGGGCATTTTGGGTGTACCGCTAAGCATTGCACGTATAAACCCTTGTATATCAAAAGAACGCTGTCCTTGCAGCAAAAGCCGAAAACGATAACGCCCCCGAACCAAAGCCAAAGGCGCTTCTGCTGGTCCCATAACCGAGATATTTTTTTCCCGTGGCGCTGCCTGACGCAATGCGCGCGCATAATATTCTGCTGCTTGGCGCTGTTGTGCAGACACAATCAAAGAGGCAAGCCGCCCATAGGGGGGCAAATGATAATGCTGACGCGCTGCAATCTCACGTGTGTAAAAATCTTCTGGCTGGCATGCAAGTAAGGCTTTGATGACCGGATGATCTGGTTGATAAGTTTGCAATAATCCTAAACTTTTCAATCCCACACGCCCTGCTCTTCCGGTAACTTGAGAAAGCAGCTGATAGGTACGTTCACTTGCGCGTAAATCGCCATTGGCAAGACCAAGATCAGCATCAATAACACCAACCAGAGAGAGCTTGGGAAAATGATGTCCTTTAGCGACCAACTGTGTTCCAATAATAATGTCCACATCGCCATTGGCAATGGCTTGTAATTCGCTTCGCAACTTCCCAATCCCTCCTTTGAGATCTGTTGAAAGGATCAATGATCGCGCTTGAGGAAAAAGCATTTGTGTTTCTTCGGCAATTCTTTCCACACCTGGTCCGCAAGCCACAAGATGATCTAAGGTTCCGCATTCAGGACAGGCTTCAGGAAGTGGTTCATGATATCCACAATGATGACATTTCAGTTGCCCTTGCGCACGATGTTCTACCAACCAACTTGAACAATCGGTACAATGAAAACGATGTCCGCAAATTCGGCATAAAGTCAAAGGTGCATAACCACGACGATTAAGAAAAAGAAGAGCTTGTTCGCCCTTATCAAGCGTTTGTTTTAAAGCCCTTTCAAGAGCAAAGGAAATAAAGCGCCCCTTTTGCACCCCCCCTTGGCGCATATCAACCACCCGCAACTGTGGAAGTGCAGCTTCTTTAAAACGGGAAGGTAAATGCACCTTTTGATAACGCCCTTTTAAAACATTGGCTTGGCTTTCAATCGACGGTGTGGCTGAAGATAAAATAACAGGAAAATGCTCAAAAGAGCCCCGTGCAACAGCCATATCACGCGCATGATAAAAAATGCGCTCTTCTTGTTTATAAGCGCTATCGTGCTCTTCATCGACAACAATCAAGCCAAGCTCATGAAAGGGAAGAAAAAGTGCTGAACGAGCCCCCGCAACGACACGCACCCGCCCTTCTGCAACTTGCCGCCAGACGCGTTCTCTACGACGTGGCGTCAAATCAGAATGCCATTCTGCTGCCACAGCGCCAAAACGTGCATAAAAACGATCTAAAAACTGCTGTGTTAAAGCAATTTCCGGCAATAAAATTAAAACCTGCTTGCCCCCTTTGAAAGCTTGAGCGACCGCTTCAAAATAAACTTCTGTCTTTCCTGATCCCGTAACACCATCAAGCAAAAAAACTTGAAACTGAGAAGATAAAACACCTTCCCGCAATAATGTTGCTGCTTCACTTTGCGCTCCCTGCAACTGAGGGGGACAAAAATCAGGATCAGGCATTGCCACAAGATCAGGAGCAGGAACCTTAACATCTTCAAAAATTCCTAGCGCTTTTAAACCTTCAACAACAGAAACCGAAGTTCCAGCCGCATGTGCCAGACCAGAACCTGTCCATATCTTCTCATTACGCACCAATTCCAAAACCCGTGACCGCGCTGGTGTGAGACGTTCTACATTTCCACCACAATATCGCAAACCCAGCATCTGCGCTTCCGGCTCTAAAGCAGCCGGTACCGACAAAACCAATCGTGCTACAAGACCAAAAGGTGCCATTGTATAGCGACTAACAAAACGCAAAAATGTGATCATTTCTGCCTTTAATGGGGGACAATCAAAAACATGAAGAAGAAAGCGTAATTTTTCACGCGCCACAGGAGCAGACTTTTGCCCATCGGCTGTCTGCTCTCCAACATCCACAACAAAACCGCAAAGCTCACGCCCCATCAACGGAACCCGAACAAAGGAACCAACGTTCACCTCCATAGAAGATGGAACTTTATAACTATAAGCGTGAGCAACAGGAAGAGGAACCAATACGGATACAATCTTTTCCTCTATCATGTTTGAATTCATCTTTTAAACCAATCTACGACCTATTGAGCACCAACAGGCCTAAACCTTAATCTTTAAACACTCTTATAAAATTCATTGCAGGATTCAATCCCCCCGATTACAACACTTTTCTAACAAAAATTCTTTTTAATACTCATTTCATCACCAAAGTGCCAGTAAAAGAACCAATCTCATCGTCTATAACAAAAAACTCTATAGCAAAAAAACCAGCGCCATTCTTCTGTGTAAATAAAGCGCATCACTATTAAGCATTCAACATGCTATCGGTTAAGTGCATCCTTCAACAAAGCGATCCCATAGTGTGACCTCTTCCCAACACACACGTTTATTTTTTTACCGCCTCATATCTCAATTTATCTTCAACAAACTGATTTATAAAGATATAATCATCATTTTACCTATTGTAATAAAACCCTCAATACGATGAATTTTTCTCATTTCAACCCCATCGAGGAACATTTGTAAATCCTTATTGATGTAAAGAGTATCCCATGATTTTAATTATAGGGAGAATAATATTGCAAATGGAGCCGTTACAATATTCACCTTGGCTTTGTGCCAAAACGTGAAAACACGTGTATACATCTTTCAGCTTGATTGAGAATCAAGCAACAATACAAGCAGCACAAAAGCGTATTGTTGAAGAATGGAGAACACAGAATAAATCAATGTAATTGACCATAAAAAACCCTTCATGCGTAAAATTTTACAGGCGTTCTTCAACAGTGTTTTACGACAAAATAAATCCATCCGCTTTCATCAAAAACAAAGTTAAACATACCCCCTAAAAAAGGAAGGTATCTTATGATGCACTCTCAAATATCAAGAGCAATCGCAAATAGGAAATGAGCAAAGTGTTTGATAATGCTAGCTTATTTCCATAAATATAAAAACACCGCTACGCAAAGATGCCAATACGCAAAAATGTTGGTACGCAATGAATTCTATGCCTTATCACGAGCAACACTATGAAATAGGTGTGGAAACGATAAATCATATTTCTTTACCGAAAACGGGTACATGATTAACACCATAGCATTCTTGTTCTTTACACAGATATTAATTCTTTCTCTTGCTTTTGCAGTCAACAATAGCGCATAACAAAAAATAGGATAAAGCTAAAAAGAAGAGGTTAGAGATGAAATTTTTTGTGGATAGCGCCAATATTGAAGAAATTCAAGAGTTACAGAATTTAAGCCTTGTTGATGGTGTCACAACCAATCCCTCTCTTATCCTAAAATCAGGACGCAATATTCTTGATGTTACAAAAGAAATTTGTGCTCTCGTTAGCGGACCTGTTTCTGCTGAAGTTGCAGCAACAGAATTTGAAAACATGATGAAAGAAGCAGCTGTTTTAGCAAAGGTTGCCGACAATATTTGTATCAAGCTTCCTTTAACACTCGATGGATTAAAAGCCTGTAAAGCCCTCACAGCAGCAGGACTAAAAACAAATCTCACACTTTGTTTTTCTGCCAATCAAGCCTTATTAGCCGCCAAAGCAGGCGCAACATTCGTTTCACCTTTTATTGGTAGACTTGATGATTGTGGAAATGATGGAAGTGAACTGCTTCATGAAATTCGCACAATTTATGATAACTATAACTTTGAAACACAAATCTTGGCCGCTTCAATCCGCACCGTTAATCATGTCAAAGAAGCAGCACTCAGTGGTGCTGACATTGCAACAGTTCCACCAGCAATCTTAAAAGCACTGGTCAAACACCCTCTCACCGACAAAGGGTTGCAAATATTCCTCGACGACTGGAAAAAAACAGGACAAAATATTGCTTAATATCTAGAATTTTTATTGGAAAGATCTTTTGAAAGTAACAAAAAGATCTGTTCAGCCAACTCTTCCGCAACACGTTTTTTTGCATCTTCTTCTGCTTGCAGCGTTGCATATTCTTGACGAAGTCGCTCAAAAGATGCATTCATCATTGCTGTTCCTTTTGCAACAAGAGTATTTTTCATATCCTGCAAAGTGTAAGAAGCTCTGCTCATAACAGTTCCAACAGAAGGTCGTCCCTTTCTCTTTTTCTCGAAATCAACCTCTATCTGCATCGATTCTCTGGTAAAGACGGATATCTGCAATGCCAATTGATAAGCAGGTAGAGAAGGTTTAGCACCATTTCCATACAAAAGAAATAGAAGATGATTGCGCACCATTTGTCCAAAACGATCCGAAGGTTCTTCCACAACAATAGAAGCAAGCTTTTGCGCTAATCCCAAAGAAGCTTGTCCAGAAGCAGGATTCCCATAAGAAGCAGAATCCATTGTCATTGCACTCTGCAACTCTTGACGGTAAAGCGGTTCAACTTTGCATCCACACAACAGTGTGAATACACCAGCTAAAATGACAAGAATAGAACTTCTAAAAAACGACATTCACAATCCTTTGTGGAACAACAATGATTTTTTTCACAGGCTTTTCAATCAGCTGCGCCTTTACAAAATCTAACGCCAAAACCGCTTCTTTAATCATCACCTCATCAGCAGTTGCTGCAACGCTCACCTCACCACGTTTTTTACCATTAATTTGTACTGGCAAAGTATAGCATTCCGCAACGGTTAACGTGGGATCATAAATAGGCCAAGCAAGCGCAGATATTAAATTTTTTCCCCCTAAAGCAGCATGACATTCTTCTGCTAAATGGGGCATCATGGGTGCAATCATAGCAAGAAAAAAATCCATAGCTTGACGTAAAGAAGCTTTCATTTCATCGTCAACACTTTCTATCCTATTTAACAACGGCGCCATAATATTCAAGAATTCATAAAGGCGTGCAATAGCCCGATTAAAAGCGAATTTTTCCAAATCATCTTCTACAGCGCAAAGCGTGCGATGTGCGACCTTTGAGAGTTCCAAAGCCGCTCCCTGATGCCCTGCACAAGGCGCCACATCCTTTAAAATAGAAGCACTCACAGCCACATGGCGCCAAACACGCTGTACAAAGCGATGTGCACCTTCAACACCAGATTCTGTCCAAATGACATCCCGCTCGGGAGGAGAATCTGACAACACAAACCAACGCACAGTATCAGCGCCATAAGATGCAATAATATCATCAGGATCAACGACATTCTTTTTTGATTTTGACATTTTCTCAATCAAACCAATCGTCACTTCACTTTGATCGGTTAATTTATAAGCACACCGCTTTCCATCTTTTTCAACAATCGAAATTTCTGCTGGAGAAACCCACCCTTTACCATCTCGATAGGTTTCATGCACCACCATACCTTGGGTAAAAAGCCCCTTAAAAGGCTCATCTACCGTCACATGACCGACCAATTTCATAGCACGCATAAAAAAGCGTGCATAAAGAAGATGCAAAATGGCATGCTCAATTCCACCAATATATTGTTGCACAGGCAACCATTCAGCTGTTGCTTGTTTGTCAACAGGTCCCTGCGCAAAAGGAGCCGTAAAGCGTGCATAATACCAAGAAGAGTCAACAAATGTATCCATGGTATCGGTTTCGCGTTTGGCAGGTTGACCACAGGAAGGACAAGTAACATTCTGCCATGTTTCATGTCGTGCAAGAGGATTTCCTGGTTGATCAAAAGTAACATCATCAGGCAACACAACCGGTAAATTAGCACGTGGAACAGGAACAACCCCACAAGTTGTACAATGGATCATCGGAATGGGGCACCCCCAATAACGTTGACGCGAAATCCCCCAATCACGCAAACGAAATTGCACTGTTTTCTTCCCTTGCGGTTGCCCATTGAGCATTTGTTTTTCAAGCTTTTTAGCAGCTTCTTCAAAAGCTTGTCGGGGTGTCAAACCATCCAAAAAACTAGAATTGATCATCACCCCATCACCCGTATAAGGTGTTTCAGTAATAACAAAATCTTCTGCTTGCTCTCCTTTTGGCAAAACCACGGGTTTTATTGGAAGATCATATTTACGCGCAAAATCGAAATCTCTCTGATCATGAGCTGGACAACCAAAAACAACCCCTGTTCCATAATCCATAAGCACAAAATTCGCGATATAAACGGGAATATGTACTGTTGAATCGAAAGGATGAACAGCCAAAAGGGGCGTGAGAAACCCTTGTTTTTCAGCTGTTTCAAGTGCTGCCGTTGTCGTTCCACCACACCGACAATTTTCAATAAAAGCACTCAACGCTTTGTCTTTTTTTGCCAAAGCTTGTGCAATAGGATGATCAACAGACAGAGCCAAAAAGGAAGCGCCAAACAGTGTATCAGGACGCGTTGAATAACAAACAACCTCATCAAATTTCTCACAAACATCATCAGCATCACCCGCCGACTTTAAAGCCCAACGAATCAGCAAACCTTGTGATTTTCCAATCCAATTTTTTTGCATGGTGCGAACTTTTTCCGGCCATTGGTTCAGCTCTTCAAGCCCTGCCAAGAGATCTTCACTAAAGTCGCTAATTTTGAAAAACCACTGCGTCAACTCACGTTGTTCCACCAACGCACCAGAACGCCATCCCCGCCCATCAACAACCTGTTCATTGGCCAAAACAGTATGATCAACAGGATCCCAATTCACCTTAGCCACTTTACGTGCTACCAACCCCTTTTGATAGAAATCAAGGAACAACATTTGTTGGCGGTGGTAATATTCCACATCACAAGTCGCAAATTCCCGAGTCCAATCTATCGAGAGCCCTAATTGCTTTAATTGCCCACGCATCACCGCAATATTTTGATAAGTCCAAGTTTTAGGGTGCACTTTATTTTGCATAGCAGCATTTTCAGCCGGCATCCCAAAAGCGTCCCACCCCATGGGATGAAGGACATTAAACCCCTTGGCGCGTTTATAGCGTGCAACCACATCCCCCATGGCATAATTGCGCACATGCCCCATGTGAATGCGCCCAGAAGGGTAAGGAAACATCTCTAAAACATAATATTTTTCACGAGCATCTTCTTGGACAGTCTGAAAAATTTTCTTTTCATCCCAAATTTCTTGCCATTTTTTTTCTCTCGCACGTGGATTATAGCGTTCGCCTATCTTATAATGCTCAATCGTCATTCCCATTATACTCTTTTAATAAAACTGAACCAAAAAACTTGTTTTATTATGCTTGACCATGGATTAACCTCATCGTCAACATTTTCGTGAAATATTTCCCTAAGTATTTTATAAAACTTTAAAAAAAAACGACCAACTCTTGAACAAAAAAGGTAAAGCACAAAAACATGAATACACAAACGCCCCTCGATGCCCCTTCCATTGAAGCATGGCAAAACCTTCAAAAAGACATTGCTGAAACATGTCAAGAGTTACAACGCCCTGTAGAAGAAATTGAACTTATCGCTGTTTCAAAAACTGTTTCTGCTATTGATATACGACCCCTTTTGCAAGCAGGCCAATCTTTGTTTGCAGAAAACCGCGTACAAGAAGCAGCACAAAAATGGCTCGGGTTACGTCAACAATTTGAAAATATTAAACTCCATCTCATCGGTCCCCTACAATCGAATAAAGCCGCTGAAGCTGTCAAACTTTTTGATGTCATCCAAACGGTTGATCGTGAAAAAATAGCCAAAGTTTTGATGGAAGAAATGCAAAAGCAAAAAAGGCATCTTCCCTGCTATGTTCAAGTCAATATTGGCTTAGAACCGCAAAAAAGTGGTATCGCACCACAAGAAGTGATCCCTTTTGTTTCTCAATGCAAAAACAATTATGGACTTGATATCATCGGACTTATGGGCATTCCCCCTGTCGACGAAAACCCCGGCCCCTATTTCGCGCTCTTAGCAAAATTAGCAAAACAAGCAGGTCTTCCAAAGCTTTCCATGGGTATGTCCAGTGACTTCAAAACCGCTCTACAGTTTGGCTCTAATGTCCTTCGCATTGGCTCCGCTTTATTTGGAAAACGCCCTGTGTAAAGCAATTTCCCCTCATATAAATTCCCATTGAAAATTCTACGAACAAGCCAAAAACAGCAGAAATGAGAAAAAATATTTACTTCAATATCAATAAAAGAGCAATTCTAGCAAAAAAGATTTCAGTCCTTCTTTCATCCTGTTAGCAAAATAAGCAAAAAAGCTGGTCTTCTCAAATTTCTCACCGGCACATCCACAACACATACAATAGCTTCAAGATAGCATTGCAATTTTGCTCTCATATTATCGCACATTGCTTCTACTTTACTCCCCTCTGACCGCCTCTCCAGCAAAAGCAACATAAAAAATAAATCCTTATATAAAAGCAAAATGATAAGAGGGGCGTTGAGCATGAATGAAAAAACTGTCGCAAAATCACTAATAGCAAAAGAATATTGAATACGATTATCGCAATGATTTTCATTGAAAATCACGCATTCTCTTAACTTCTCCAACATGCGTAAACAATTTCCCCGCATGCCAATGGCGTAAAGCAGGCAAAAGAGGCTTATGGCTGCATAATACAGTAACAAAACTCTTTCATGTAAGTCACTTGAGCAAAATAAACATCTCAAATACCCAATAGAGCACCAAGAGCCGCGCTAAACAACATGCTAGCAATCTATAAGATCAACGATAGCATAGAGGCTTTCCATGCTCTACAAAGCATAAAATACGGTTAATATTCGCCTGAAAAATAAAAGAACGAATCCCATGCATATGCGCATAATACATGTAGGCAAAACAATGGCAATGAGATCGATCCCAATAACGATATTTCTTTATCATTATTTCTTTATCTTTCTCGTAAACAAAGAGAAAAACTTCAACTTTTCATATGCGCAATTTTTCTGATTTTAAACTTTAATTAAGAAAAACCATGGGGTATTTCTTATATTTTAAAATATTGTAAATAATATTATTATCTTTTTAAGAAAAATATTAATATATACATAACATATATATGATTTATATAGTATTTTTATTTCCATTTTTAAAATTTATCTTTGACAATGATCTAAAATACGTAATAACCATTTGAAATGTATCATTGTGATACTACTTTTAATGTGGATAATTAAGGAGAATTAATATTTTTGGTTCATTCAACACATTCGGTCATATGGCGACAAAGATATCTCTGAAATTAAATAATTTTGTAAGTATATTTGTAAGAATATACCAAAATTAAATATCTACATCTGTGCATAAAATAATTTTCAGAGATATCTATTGTGGATCACATCTTATAATCAGGATTTTTTTATAATGAATATTTGTTATGAAATCGTAAGAATGTTTTGTATTCTCATTGTCTTTATCCCTATATATGCTATTGGTTTTTAAAAGTGGTAGTTACAGTTGGAAAGTAACTATAAAATAAACTTTATATACAGTAATTCTTTTCATTATTTTTGATATTTTGGTTTAATTAATTATTAATAAACTTATTCTTTTTTTAATAAGGGAATACAAAATAAAAAACATTTAAAGCGATAATCAATAAAGCACCTTCATCTCCCTTTTTATATGATATTTTTTAGTGCCTTTGTGCGTTTATAAAAAGCTCTATACCGCAATAGTCTTTGCCATATTTGAATATCCTAAAAGCATAAAATACCTTTTTAAGAAAAACGTATCAGATTTTAAAAATTGACTATTCTAATCTTTGTCATTTAGTCTAACCTCACAATGAAAAGCTTTTGGGAAAACTCTGCCACAAATATAACCATACAAAAATACAGAGGCAGATTTTTCCAAACAATAAAAAGAGGGAAACATGACTGAAAAAATTTATCCAATATCAGAAGAGATCAAAAAAAATACTTTACTCGATGAGGAAACTTATCAACAATGGTATCGAGAAAGCATCAATGATCCAGAAAGCTTCTGGGCCAAACATGGTCAACGCATTGAATGGTTTAAACCTTTTACAAAAGTAAAAAACACTTCTTTTAACGGAGATGTCTCCATTCAATGGTACGAAGATGGGATAACAAATGTTACCTATAATTGCATTGATCGCCACCTGAAAACCCATGGAGACAAAATCGCGCTCATTTGGGAAGGAGATAATCCTTATCATGATAAAAAAATAACCTATAACGAGCTTTATGAACATGTTTGTCGTTTTGCTAATCTTTTGAAAAGTCGTGGCATTAAGAAAGGCGATAAAGTAACCATTTATCTTCCTATGATTCCCGAAGCAGCCTATGCCATGCTTGCTTGTGCTCGCATTGGAGCTATTCATTCGGTTATTTTTGCTGGCTTTTCTGCTGAAGCAATAGCAGGACGCCTTGTCGATTGTGAATCAACCTTTATGATTACCGCTGATCACGGCTTGCGTGGCGGCAAACGGATCAACTTAAAAGACAACGTTGACCATGCCATTGAGATAGCCGCGCGCCAAAACGTGCAGGTGGACCAAGTCATGGTTATACGGCGGACTTGTGGACCCATTCAATGGGTAGAGGGGCGTGATTTTTGGTACCACGAAGAGATAGCTCATGCCAAAACAGCTTGTCCAGCAGAACCCATGAATGCTGAAGATCCGCTTTTTATTCTTTATACTTCAGGCTCCACCGGCAAACCTAAAGGTGTTTTGCATACCACAGCAGGCTATCTTGTTTTTGCCTCGATGACTCACCAATATGTTTTTGATTACCACCCCGATGAAGTTTACTGGTGTACGGCTGATATTGGTTGGATAACCGGCCATTCTTACTTGGTTTATGGACCTTTATGTAATGGTGCGACCACTTTAATGTTTGAAGGCACACCAACCTTTCCTGACAAAGGCAGATTCTGGGAAATTGTCGACAAGCATCAAGTCAATACACTCTACACCGCACCAACAGCTATCCGCGCCTTAATGGGAGCAGGAAATTCGTTTGTTGAACACTCAGACAGGACGTCGTTGCGTCTTTTAGGCACGGTAGGCGAACCGATTAACCCAGAAGCATGGGAATGGTTTTATCATATAATTGGAAATGACCGTTGTCCGATTCTCGATACATGGTGGCAAACGGAAACAGGAGGGCATATGATCACACCCTTGCCCGGTGCAACCCCCCTCAAAGCAGGATCGGCCACACGTCCTTTCTTTGGTGTTCAACCCCAAATTGTTGATGCCCAAGGCAATGTTTTAGAAGGTGAAGCAGAAGGCACTCTTTGTATCAGTGATTCATGGCCCGGACAAATGCGCACACTTTATAAGGATCATGAACGCTTTATTCAAACTTATTTTTCCTCCTATAAAGGAAAATATTTTTCAGGCGATAGCTGTAGGCGCGATAGCGACGGTTATTATTGGATCACAGGACGAGTTGATGACATTCTCAATGTCTCTGGGCACAGATTAGGAACTGCTGAAATTGAATCGGCTCTTGTTTCTCATCCCGCTGTATCAGAAGCAGCTATTGTGGGTTACCCGCATCCCATTAAAGGGCAAGGAATTTATAGTTTTGTGACCCTCATGGAAGGAACAGCGCCAAGTGAAGAATTGCAAAAAGACCTTATCAAGCATGTGAGACAAGAAATAGGTTCTATTGCCATATTGGATAAAATTCAGTTTGCTCCACAGCTTCCCAAAACGCGATCAGGGAAAATTATGAGACGTATTTTACGAAAAATCGCTGAAAACGATTTTGATACTCTCGGAGATATTTCAACCCTTGCCGAACCACAAGTTGTTGAAGATCTAATTGCCAACCGACAAAACTAAAAAACACGACGCAATACAACATACGGTGGTTTTTGTTTTTTTTGCTAAAATTATCTCAGCATTATTACGAAAACCACCGAGGAGAATAAAAAATAAAACAATTCACGAGAAGCTCAATCATTCTAACAACAAACGCTTTTTTTCATAACAGGTAAGAAATAATTTAAGCAAAAACCTCAGGATTGGGATGCGAACAAGAATAAGAAAGTAAGATAAAAAGAGCAACATAGCTTTTTAAAATCACCTAATGTCCACTCAATGCAAAAAAAGCCTCTGAGTAAGAAGGAAAAATAGTTCTGATGTTTATGCTAGAATCCCTTTGAAATTCCTGCTAAAATCATAAATAAGGCTAAAAAAAGAAAGTATAAGTGATAATATTCTTGAGCAAAAATATTTATCTATAACGAGGGTGTATAAAAAATATTGAAAACCATGAAATCTAAAATAAACAAGCTTACAACAAAAATCTAAAGCAATGAAAGTAAGAGTTTTTAGAATAAATGATGCAATATAAAATCAGGAGTAATAATAAAAAGTGATTCATTTTGAAAATGTCGGCCTACGCTATGGAATGGGCCCTGAGGTCCTTCGTGATATTAGCTTTCATATTCCTCCTGGATCATTTCAATTTCTCACAGGTGCCTCTGGAGCAGGGAAAACGTCGCTGATGCGTCTTATGTTTTTGGCACTCAAACCCACCCGCGGTCATATTGATCTCTTTGGAACAGACACAGCATTGCTCAAACGACAAGAGCTCCCTGCGCTGCGACAACGTATCGGGGTGGTTTTTCAAGATTTTCGTTTACTCGACCACATGACCACTTATGAAAATGTCTCCTTACCTTTACGCATTAAAGGACAAGAAGAAGCAACCTATCGCAGTGAAGTGGAAGATCTTCTCTGTTGGGTAGGTCTTGGAGATCATATTCATGTTTTACCACCGGTTCTTTCCGGTGGGGAAAAACAAAGGGTAGCCATTGCACGCGCACTCATTGATCAACCTGAAATTCTACTTGCCGATGAACCCACCGGAAATGTCGATCCGCCCTTGGCAAAACGCCTACTGCGTTTGTTTATTGAATTAAATCGTTTTGGAACAGCTGTTATCATTGCTACCCATGATATTGCCTTAATGGAACAAGTTGCAGCACGACGTATGCTTCTCCATAACGGACGGATGACGATTCATGAATAAGTCTTTCCCCATTTTTACAAGCAATAAAAAAAATACAACAGCGATTATTCCCAGTGGTAATATTTCTGGAAAAGCATTAGTTGCCGTGATTGCTATTATGACATTTCTTTCAAGCCTCACCTTAATCGGTGTTGATTTGGTCCAACGTGCCGCCCAAAATTGGAGTAATCAGATTAGCTATGAAGCAACAATACAAATACGCCCCATTGACAATGTTGATATCAACAAAGCACTCCGTGATGCCGTACAATTGGTTAAAACATTTTCTGGTGTACAAGATGCAAAAATTGTTGACCAAAAAGCTACAGAAAAGTTACTGGAGCCATGGCTTGGAACAGGCTTCAATGTCAATGAACTACCCCTTCCCCGCCTCATCATTGTGACCCTGAATGGGGATGAAAAAATCAATTTTTCAGCCATTAATCACGCCATTAAAACCCAAATTCCAGGAGGTCAATTTGATGATCACCGTGTTTGGGTTCATCGTTTTGCGACCATGGCACACACCACTGTTTTCATTGGTTTTTCAATTTTAGCATTGGTTTTAGGCTCTCTTATCCTCACCATCATTTTTGCCACCCGCAATGCATTGGCAGAAAATGCACATATTATCAATGTCTTATATTTCCTTGGTACTGAAACTCTTTTCATTGCGCGCCAATTTGACTGGCATTTTTTTAAAACTGCGCTGCGTGGTGCTTTATATGGTGGTCTTACAAGCATATTTCTGTTTTCAGCCTTTTGCTTCTGGACGAATTATAACTTGGGAAGAGTAGAAGCTAGCCAAGTAACAGCTTTGTTTGGACATCTTTCCATAAGTTCCATCCCCTACGGAAAAATCACTCTGCTTATTATTTTCGTTTCTTTTCTCACCACCCTTACCAACCGCATGACTATTTTAGCGCAACTGAAAAAAATCGATCAATGTGAAAACGGTTTATTTTAATTTTATGACTCACAACAGCCCCAACTCATTGATGCAAAAAAATTTAGAACGTCCTCTTCCAAAACGGCCCCACTATAATAGTTGGTCTCCCTGCTTTTTATTTCGCTATTTTCCACCGACAACCCTTACTCTTTCAATCATTGTTTTCATTTTCTGGAGCGGTTTTATCATTTTTTCTGAAAAAACTGAACGACTTTCTCCCCCAACACCTCTCCCCAAAGCGGATGCCATTATCGTGCTTACAGGTGGAGAAAACCGAATAGAGACAGGACTTAATCTCTTACAAAGGGGGTTTGGTTCACGTCTCCTCATCAGTGGCGTAAACACCACAACCAATCTGAAAAGTCTCATGCACAACATGCATATTACCCCACGGCTTATCTCCTGTTGTATTGACATTGGGCATCAAGCGATTAACACCAGAGGAAACGCCGAAGAAAGCGCCGCTTGGATCAAAAAACACCACTATAGAACCCTTTATATCGTCACCCATGATTACCATGTGTGGCGCTCAATGCGAGAACTTAAATATTTAATGCCTGATATCCATTTCATTGCCTATCCTGTTAAAAAGAACAATGCTGAAAGCGCAATACAACAGATCAATCAAATCCGCATTCTTATATTCCAATATATTAAAACGCTCCAAGTCTATATCAGAACCGCATTCTAATCTTTATCCTTCTGACTTTTTAAAAACCTTGCCACCCACGAACCGCTTCATACCCTTCCACACGAGTTGCCTCTATAAAAGCTCGACAGAGCTTACCCTCATACAACGCAGAACATCCCAATGCACGTGTCACTGTATTTGCACGTTCACCCAAAACATCTCTTACATCCCAAACATATCTCACAGCGCGGATCTGTACATACCATCCCAATATATAAGCTCTTGTAAATAGAGCCCCCAGACAGCCATAAGATTTCCAGACTTGTCATAAAAATCTATTTATACCACTGTCTTACCCTTCATAAAAAATGCAAACCGCCTCACCCTATATTTTGCCACCCCCCAAGTATTACGATAGCTCTTAAACCTCTTGGGATGATTGGTAAGAGGCATGCATTACCCCTTTCTTAAACACGAACATACCAACCTTGTATGACATGCAAAAAAATAATTTTAATAGATTTAAAATAAGAAAATTTATAATAGTTAGATTTCTCATTCAACAGAGAGAAGGTTAAACTATCATTATAAATCAATACATTAGAAACAATCTCTTCATTATACAAAGCGTCTTCATAAGAGCATTTTAGATCACAGATAGGAATAAGCTCAAAACGCACACCGCGACAAATACCCTACGTTTTTTATCGCAATCTTTTTTGAAATCATTTCGCTCTCTAAGATCACCTTTTGTCTGGTTTCATCCCCAAAAAGAACGAAAATTTTTAAACTCTATTGATCTGTAAACAATAATAACTCAGCTTCTTGTCTAACGCGTTCCACCTGCTCACTTCAATATCAGAACACCTCAAAAGACAGATTTCATGAGAATTTTCATTTCCTCTCAACATCTCAAAAGGCGACGATTCTTATTAGCAACGATTTGTAAACAATCCACTTTCTCTGGACAGGTTCCACTCAGCTTCCCCATTTATATGGTTTACTCACATAAAGCTCGATAAGAAAACCCTGCCTGAGAATATTCATCACTGCCGCTAAAGCTCATGCGTCATAATTTTAGCGACCTCACTGCCTAAGGTGCTTTATCACATACAATATATTGATTTATAATGAAAATTTATTACGCTACAACTTGAATGAGAGCTCTCAATATCATCAGATTCTCTCATTTCAAATCTGCTCTCTATTAAATCAATCAAAACCATTTTCTTGCACATCACATAGGACTTGCACATCACAAAGGAAGAGAGCCTGCGCAGCGTAAAACTGTACAAGAAAGACATGCCTCTTATGGACTTGTCTCAAGTGCCAAGGGCTGTCGCAATACCCACGAGCTGACAAGGTGTGTGATAGTGCCAGTTTGTTACGACACAGCGCTATTTTACCGCACAATGGATAATTTAACCTTTTCAGTTTCTCTCACTTCCAATTTTGGCAGGTTGCGCACAATTTTCATTGTTTCCAAGCTTACAGTAATAACCCGCTGAAACAATTCCAATGGATAAGCTGGATTACCCACCGTTTCAACAGCATAGCGATTGGCATCATTCACAATCCCACTCGCTTTATCCGTTTTGACAACCTGCCGCTCCATAACCCATTCAAGAGCAGGCCTGCCATTGATCACATACTCATAAGCTTCAAGAGGAATATTCTGCATCGTGATATTCGCATTATAAACCACGGTGGTTTTGTCAATAGCACCACGCTTACCAGCAAATTTCATTGCTTCAACACGATAAAAACCCTTCTCATCAGAAATCACCCAAGTTCTTGGATCACCCTGTTTATAGGTAACGGGATAGGGTTCAACCTCTTCATAATTCATATGCAAATCACCAAGCTTGCGCCCCGCTGTAACAAAAGCCCAAAAATCCTCTACCTTTTTAACTGTTGGAATACGCGGCAATTGTTTAGACAGATTATGCGCATAACGAGCACGATAATCTTCAGAATGCAAAATCCCATAAACATAATAAAACAAATCATCCTTTGTTATCATTTCACCAGGATAAGCTGCCTTAAAATAAGCCAACCCTTCGTCCGTAAGAGCATCACGCCGCTCTAAACCAGTTTCTTTGCTTTCCTCTGCAAAATTTGCAAACAAATGAACCTGATCCCCCTCCTTATTTTTCAAGGACACAGCATCTTCATAAACATACCGTGGAAAACATTGACCAGTATCCATTGCATGAAGATTAGATAAATTCTTAGTCATCAGAACAGAAAAGCCACTGCTTGCTCCAATTCCCGTAACTTGTATCACCTTATTTTCAGCCGCTTGTTCCAGAGGAAAAATACGTGGCATTTGTAAAACTCTATGGTTAAAAACACGATTGTAATAGAGCCACTGTTGTGTAAAAGGACGATAAAGGCTCTGGGTAATATACGTATCTTTAAATTTAAAAGCTTTCCCCCTTATTAATTCTTCTTTAAGGCTACTACTCCAACTAATCTTTCTAGAATCTGTATTGACAAAATCGTTCACAGCATTTGCACGTGCTTTGCGATCAGAATGTAGATACGCAGCATTAAAACGCTCTACTTCACTGTTATAAAAAGCAATCATATTGCTCATATTCTTTGCTAAAGCTTCACGACTTGAGTTATATGTCCAAGCATCACGACTAGTTTGTATACCGCCAGAAAAATTTTCAAAGAGCCTTTTATCACTGCCTTTCTTGTCACCTAAGGCTAGAAATTTTTCAAAATCATTATTGCGCTGATTCAGCCAATCGCCATGCTCATCAGGTGTAATCATCTGCCAGCTGTGTTCACGTGTGATACCACTAATACTCCCCAACCTCTGAAGTTCACGGAGCTTTTCTTTTGCTGTGAGATAATCTCCAATATCACGAAAATATATTTTCCCATGCTGTTGTGCATCCGGATTTTTAACCAAAATGGAAATCGCAATAGGTGCGCGAGACCCAGAACCAAAAATCTTTCCCCCCTCCTTTCGAGAGAGCTCTCCAGAAGTTCGTTGATTCCCCCGCAAATGGAAAATATAAAGGCTGCTAAATTCCTCGATTAAACATTTTCGTAAACCATCCGTAGAGTAACTACTGATAAAACCTGCATTTGTCACAAAACCAATAACACCACAGTCTTTTATACGGTCACTTGCCCAACGAATGGCACGAATATAACTGTCATAAAGTCCATTAACATTGCTTGCTTTAGATTGAGCGGCATAGGTTTCACGAATGCGACGATCCAATTTAGGATAGCCAATATTCTGCGCATTGTCGTTTTCACTTTTTTGTCCAGAAGAATAAGGGGGGTTGCCAACAATAACACGAATATCCAGTTCCTTCTGGTGCGCCCGACGTGTACTGTTATCCACCAGCAAATCACTGATCAGGTCTTTTTCTTGCTCATAAAGCTGGAATGTATCGGTTAAACAAATTCCCTCAAACGGAACATAATCGCCCCCCATCAGACCATGATAGGTCGTCTCAATATTAATGGCTGCAATATAATAGGCTAAAAGCACGATTTCATTGGCATGAATTTCACGACAAAATTTGTGTTTCACTTCTTCTGGCTTTATCAGACCCGATTGTAAAAGCCGCGTGATAAAAGTACCCGTTCCAGTAAAAGGATCCATGATGTGCACACCCGGTGAGCCAAGCGTTTGCCCAAATTCTTGCTCTAAGACATCATTGACAGAGTGCAAAATAAAATCCACAACCTCGACGGGGGTATAAACAATGCCTAGTTTTTCTACAGTGCGTGGAAAAGCATAACGAAAAAACTTATCATAAAGCTCTACAATCAACCTCTGTTTTGCTTTTGGATCCGTAATGCCACTGGCTCGTAATTTTACACTTGCGTAAAATTTTTCCAGATCTTTGGATTCCTTATCAAGATTTGCCTCATCAAGCACATCAAGCATACGCTGCATAGCACGCGAGACAGGATTCTCACGTGTGAACTGATAGCCTTCAAACAACACCTGAAAGACAGGACGCGTGATAATATGCTGTGCCAACATCTCAATCGCATCAGCTTCTGTAACAGCATCATTTAAGTCATCACGCAGTTCTGCCACAAACCTGTCAAAGGCTTGACGCGCCTCAGTATTTGGCTCTGCCAGAATGCCTGTTAAGCGCGTGATATGATTCTTAGCAATTTCAGCAATATTGCTCGCCCAATCCTCCCAATAATCACGTGTCCCACATTTCTTAACGATCTTTGCCAAAATCGCACGAGAAAGTTCATCTACGCAGAAAGAAAACTCCTCGTTTACCTGCTCTGTAAGAAAGCAATCATGCTCCAGACTTCCAATTCCCGCTCGTGCAGGCTGTGAGCGAACCGGAAGATTGTCTACAACAGCCGTAACAGCCTGTAACTCAGTGCTCTGCGTGACACCAATAATCTCAATCACATTGCTGATATCTTGCCCGAGGGATGCCTTATTAATCGTCGCATCAAAACGATCATCATGCGCACGCAAAGCATTTAAAATTTGCCAGATAACCCGATATTTATCATTGTTGTTCAAAGCCTGTTCCACTGGAGTATCAGGAGGAATACCAATTGGCAAAATGACATATCCCATCTTTTTACCTTCAGAGCGACGCATCACCCGCCCAACCGCTTGCACAACATCAATCTGGCTTTTGCGTGGATTTAAAAACATGATCGCATCAAGAGCCGGAACATCCACCCCCTCAGACAAACACCGAGCATTGGTCAAAATACGACAAACATCCTCACCACTATCAGCTTTCAACCAGTCAAGTAATGCACCACGATCCTTCGCATTAAAAGTGCCATCAACATGCTCAATTTCACACTTCAGAAAATGCTCATTTTCTGTATCCTCTTTCGTATAATCAAGATATTCTCTAACAACCGTAGAAAACTCATCACGCACAAGTTCAGAACTTTTAATAGTTTTACAAAACGCTAAAGCACGATGCATAGGATATAAATCCGCACCAACATCAGCCTTCATATTTTGTTTTGTCAAAGCCTTATAACAGCCAATAATCTTTGTTGCATCATCAAGAATAAGCTCAGTATCGCTATCACTAAGGCGCTTCTGAACAGCGGAACTGACCAATTTTTCGTCCATTGCTAAGACAATAACCTTATAATCTGTTAAAAGATCATTTTGTACTGCCCATGAAAAACCCCGATAAAAAAGTGTTTTACCAAAAAGCTTTTCATCATCCATCGAAGCAAGAACGGCATTAACTTCATTCGCGCGACTTTTTGCGTTATCACCAAAAATGCGTGGTGTCGCTGTCATATAAAGGCGTTTCTTGGCGCAAATAACATCATTAGAATGCACCTTAACAAAATTGGATTCATCCTCGCCCACCAGCGTTGCCCCTGTTGTACGGTGCGCTTCATCACAAATGATAAGATCAAATGTTGGCAAACCATAGTTTTTCTGAGCATCAGCAATCACCTGAATAGATTGATAGGTTGCAAACACCACGGTCATCTTATCTGCAACACTCTTCGCCACCTGTTCTGCAAGTTTAGCAGCATCGGTTGTCGCCGGAAAAGCAAGATCAAACACATCAATTTCAGCAACATCATCACTATTTTTACGACGCTTTCCTACTTGTGTATCGGAACAAACAGCAAAAGATCTCAATCCGATTCCTGCATCCGTTGTCCATTCACGAACCGTCTGTGACATCAGTGCCAAGGAAGGAACAAGAAACAAAACAAACTTGCCTTCACCCGCCAAATCCTCAGCAATTTTAAGACTGATAAATGTCTTACCAGTACCACAAGCCATAATAAGCTTCCCCCGATCTGCTTGAGCAAGCCCAGTACGCACATCACGCAATGCTTCCAATTGATGTGGACGCAACTTCTTTTTATCCTCCAAAACAACTTTGCCCTGGGCTGCAAAAGTTTCCCAACGGATCGGACTTTGTTGTATATCGGAAAGATTAATCCGTATAACAGGAATATCCTGCCCCCGTATCATTGTTTCAGCGTTATCACTCCAAGTACTTTCAGTACTATCTATAATAACACGCCGCTTGAATGGAGCTTTCCCTGATGCCGAAATAAAACTATCAATATCTGCTTTTCTAATCCGATAAGCTGCATCATAAAATTTACATTGGATTGCTGCAAATCCCTCTTCATCACGAAGCTTTGCCACAAGATCAATACCGGTATCCCGACCATCCCAAGCATTTTCACGAGCCCAATCTTTAAAGGTTTGAACCTTCTCATAACACCCAGACTGAAGAGGATCATGTATCAGATAAGCAAGAGCAAAACGCTCAAAATATGTACCTTTATCTCGTTCGGTACGCGCTTCATCACGATATGTCTGTAAAAGCGATTGCAGCGTCATGCTTCTCCCCAATGAAAAATACCTTCAACTATCGAATCTAAACCAATTCGTCAATGCCTCTTGTTCTACCCAAAAAACTTAAAAAAGCTTAAAATTGCTTGATTTTAAGACATTTCTTCTATGCTTAATTAAATCAACAAGAGAGAATCTTTTGATCTTTTTGAGTATCCCCCAAATCATATGATGCATTTATTGATGTCTATATCCCTATGGAAATAAACGGTAAGGCGTGATGATTTTGAAAATATTTTTTGCCTTTTGTTAAGAATACACAATAAAGTGCGCAATAATTTTAGGATTTAGCTTAAGAATGAGAGGAGGAAATGGATAGGACACCTGCGAACACACAAGATACCAAGGAAGAAACTCCACACACAAAACAGCGCATTTTACGAACGATCATGCATATAATTTCACTATAAATACGCAAAATATTAGTTGTGATATTCAAAATATTGATTTTTGAAATATTTTTTTGTCTTTTGTTCTTTCGTAGATTAATTATTCGCTTCTTATACTTTATAGCGGGTGGTTTTAGAATTCTTTTTTATATGTACAATATATTGATTTATAATGATAATATAGCGTCATTCATATTAAATTAGAACTCTGAATAACGTAAGATTTTCTCATTTCAAATCTGTTTATCTTGAATCAATCAAAACCACCCGCTTGCACATCACAAGCGGGATGAGTGTGTGGAGAAAAACTGTACAAGAAATGACTAAAAATGGCTCTTATGAACCGTCTTAATGCAAGGTCTATCGCAACACCCACGAGCTGGCAAATATAATGATGGTGTCCGGCTTATTACTTCATAAGCGTAAAGATGGAGGTGCTCAATAGATTTACCATGAACAGCGTCGCAAAATAGGCTTGGATACCTTGAGAAATGTTTCTTTAAAACAAGAGTGTCAATGTGCAACACAATGGCGCTCTGTATCGGACTTGTAGCAGGAGGGAGAATACCATACCAACTAGACATACCATTGCTCATCACTAGCGGCCATTATATTCTTTAGCAACATAACTGCAGCTTGGTATTACGATGCTCTTACTTCATCTCACACCTGCTGAATATGAGCTTATTCTTTATTCAATGAATGAAAACCCTTTTCATTCATACATCATTCAAAATAAGAAGCTATCCGCCTCTCAAACTTTTTGTCTTCCTCACCAAACTCATGAAATCAAACCCGCATCTCACGGTATTAGTTCTTAAGATCACGCCCCCTACCGAGTATCTGACGGCATCCTTACCCTAGAAACTCAAATGGCTTGTTTATCCTTCAGCTTCAAAATCATGAGATAAGGCAGAAAAAAGCGATGCCTTAAACAAAATATTCTAAAGAAAGCTAAGTTACTCGCATAAAGGAACAGAAAATGGCTGTGTCTTAGGTCACATTTTAAAACTTGAGCACGATCATAATTTATTTGCATAAACCTAAACACCTATAATTTGCACCACCCTCTGCAAAACTAAAAGTGAGAAATCCTCATAACCTCTTTTCCGAAAATCTTAAAAAGACTAAACGAAACCTCTTAAACTGCTCAACTATCTCGATATCAGTTCATTTTTTTGGAAGAACGGAGGTTTAAGCTGTTTTTGGCATCAACCTTCTTTTTTGTTCTTTTGTTTGTTAGCAAATATACTATTCACTTCCCCCGCCTCTTTTTAGATTAAATCTTAAGAATCGTCGCGCAGTATATTTCATTTGTTCTCCTCTTCACATCTCAGAAGACGAGAATTTTTAACAAAATTCAGTCTGCAAGCAATCTCATTCTAACGGGTTCCATTTAACTTCTCCTTAATAGGATTTACTTCCATAAGACTCGACAAGAAAGATTTAAAAATATTCATCATGCATTCTCAAAACATTTAATGCCTCAATAAGGCTTATATGCCTACCATATCTCACATGATGGGGTGCCCTATAAAACGTTCACCTCTAGTGGTACGCTCCACTTAATGAACAAAGCGTTTTCTAAAATAGAGCAGCAAATAATGCTAAACTTTTTCCATTCATGTTTCGCTTCATAAATGCTTCATCCAGTGGAAAGCATCACGAACAAACATGCCCCAATTGATAAAGCTTAATCGCGTGAAAGAGCGACAACAGGGTCAAGCCGTGAAGCTTGCCGCGCTGGAGAAAAGCCAAAACATATTCCTATGAGGGTTGAAAAAGTAAGAGACATAATGATCGATTCAATGGTATAGATAAGATGGATAGGTGCCTTAAACAGAAGAAACAAGCCACCGATAGAAAGCCCAAGCAAGATCCCCAAACCACCACCAATGACACAAACCAACACCGCTTCAATGAGAAACTGCTGCAAAATATCACTTTGGCGTGCACCAACTGCCATACGCACACCAATTTCATTGATCCGCTCAGAAACGGTGACCAGCATAATATTCATCACCCCAATACCACCTACAATCAGGGAAATCGCTGCAATTGAAGAAATTAAAAGTGTTAAGATATGTGTACTCTCCATGATACGTTCACGAAAGAATTCTGAATTTCTAATGAAAAAATCTTCTCCACCATGCCGCATAATGAGAAAACGTTTCACCATGTTTTCCGCTAAATGTGAATCGACATCATCAGCAATCCTAACAGTAATTGCACGAACTTCTGTTGTACCAAGAAAACGCGTTTGCACTGTTGTATAGGGCAAATAAAGCTGTAATGTATTTGATGCATTTCCATTTGCGTGATTTTGCGAATCAACAACACCAATAATACGCGCTGGAACATTACCCACATGCACCACTTTGCCAAGAGGGCTTTCATGGCTATGGGGAAAAAGAACAGACAATGCTTCTTTTTCAATCACGAGATCAACCGCCCGATCATGGACACTTTTTTGATCAAAAAACTGTCCTTTGAAAACTTTAAGCCCCTGTATCTGAAAGAATTGTTCTCCCACCCCCACAATGACAGCATTGACTTCAACTGCACCAAAACGCACTTTTGAGCTTGTTGAAATCTGAGGTGTTACACCAGAAACATAAGGTAACCCAGACAAGGCTTCTGCATCAGCTTCAACCAAACTGGTTATTTTTTCTGCTTGTGGATCAGAAAAACTTTTGCCAGGAAAAATGGTTAATGTATTAGCACCCAAACTTTTAAAATTTTCCAGAATTTTCTCTCGTGTACCATTCCCTAAAGCCACCATAGCAATAATCGCCCCAATACCGATAATCACCCCAAGCATTGTTAGAAAAGTCCGCATGCGATGTGCATTCATTGCCAACAGAGCCATCACAAACGCCTCACGGAATCGCTCAACAAAAGAACGAAAAAAGCCCAGTTTTTGTTGGCCTTTTAGATTTTGTTGTTCCTGAAGAGATTTTCCACCAACTTTTGTTTTTGCAACCCTTGACCGCTTATCAGCAATAATTTCCCCATCACTGATTTCGATAATACGCTCTGCTCTTTCAGCCACCTGCATATCATGGGTTACAATGATAATAGTACGTCCCTCTTGATGAAGTTCATCCAAAATATGCAATACTTCTTGCCCACTCTTTTTGTCCAATGCACCAGTTGGTTCATCTGCAAGAATGACCTCCGCATTATTCATGAGCGCCCGAGCAATAGAAACACGTTGTTGCTGACCACCGGACAGCTGATTTGGACGATGATTTATCCGATCACCCATGCCCAAACGTGTTAAAAGATCCTGTGCCCGCTGTTTCCTTGCTTCCACGGCACTTCCCGCATAAATAGCCGGAATTTCAACATTACCAAGAGCTGTCAATTCATTCAACAAATGGTAACGCTGAAAAATAAAACCAAAATGATTACGTCGCAAAGCCGACAATTCATCCGCAGAAAGGGAAGCTATTTCTTTACCAGAGATCCAATAACGGCCAGAAGTTGGGCGGTCAAGACAGCCTAAAATATTCATCAAGGTAGATTTACCTGAACCGGAAGCACCTACAATTGCCACCATTTCACCACGTTTAATGGTAAGATTGATGTTTTTCAAAACGGTAACAAACGCTTCGCCCGCAGGAAATTTGCGCACAATATTTTCCAAGACGAAGACAGCATCTGCTTGATTTGTGCTCATGCTTTAACTCTCGTCTTCGCTATGCATGTTAGAAGACTCGGGCATCAATCCATCAGACGAACTGGTGACGACGACATCACCCTCGTTAAGTCCTGAAATAATCTCTGCCATAACCTTATTATTCAACCCAACGCTCACCTGTTTAGTAACCAACTTATTTTCCCCCACCAAAACAGAAACCCATGCTTTACGCTCTCTTGTCTCATCGCGTAAAGCATTACTTGGAACCAACAAGACATTCTGTGCGCGCCCTAAGATAATATGAACTTGAGCAGTCATATAGGTTCGCAAAAAATTGTCCGCATTATCAACATGTAGAATTCCATTGTAATAGATAGCCGATGATATTAAAGCACTAGAACCACTCACCATACCAGGATTAATACTCACATCAGCACGAATTGTTTCAGGAGCCGGCTCTACTTTTTCTAAAACGCCTTCATAACGACGCTGTGAATTACCTAAAACTGTAAAATAAAGTGGTTGTCCAGCTCGGACTTTAAGAATATCTGCTTCTGAGATTTGCGCCTTAATCGTCATCTTTGATAAATCACCCAAAATAACAATTGTTGGCGCCGACTGAACCGCATTCACATTCTGCCCTTCTTCCACAACTGTTGCCAAAACCGTTCCCGCTGCAGGGGCAGTGATGCGTGTATAACCTAAATTAACCTCTGCACTCTCCACATCAATTTGTGCTTGCACAATCTGCTGACGAAGTTGTTCAATTTGCGCCTCGCGTATTTTCACCTGTGTCGCAGCCTCATCGAGGTTCGCCCGTGAAATCGCCCGTGTTTCAATCATTTTTTTCTGACGCTCTAAATTTTTCTGTGCAAGAGAAAGATAGGCTTCTTGTTCTACCAAACTCGCATAATAATGCGATAATGCTGCTTTTTTTCTTTTTAAATCATTTTCCTGATCTGTAGGATCAATTTCTGCCAAGAGATCGCCTTCTTTCACAACACTTCCAGGGGAAACATGCATTGACACCACACGCCCTGTTGCTCGCGCACCAACAGCCACCAACCGGTAAGGACGTACAAGACCAGAAGCTAAAACACTTTCCTCAATATCCCCACGTTTCACCACCGCTGTTATATAAGTTGGAGTAGATGTTCCAAAAAAAACAGAACGTAACCATAACAGCAAGAGAATGAGAAATATAGCAGTTAAAAAGAAGGAAAGTTTTTTGTGTTTTGTAATGAAATTTTTGAGTAAGTTTTTTTTCATTTCCCTACCTTTGCACGCGAACGAGGTGCATTATCAACGACTTCTGGACGCGATACATCAACAACGCCATCCCAGCCCCCCCCCAATGCTTTCATCAACGTGATATATTGCGTAACCAAAGAAACACGGCTATCTTTAAGCGCCATTTGTGCAGAATAATAAGAGCGATCAGCATTTAACAATTCAAGAAAACTAGTATTTCCATTCTCAAAAAGGTTCCGTGAAAGTTTTAAGGAATGAAGAGAAGCTTTATTCGCAACGATTAGCTTTTCTAAGCGTTGATGTTCCTTCGTTAATCTTACAAGCGCATTTTCTACATCTTCTAAAGCTTCCAACACAGCAGCTCGATAAGTAATAAAAGCTTGATCACGCTGCGCGCGCGCTACCGCAATAGAAGCCTCGACCTGACCTCCATTAAAAAGAGGAAAACGAAGACCAGGTCCAAAAGACCAGCCAATCGTTGAATTTTTCCATAATTGATCAATTGCCGTTGCTGCTGTCGAAATATTACCTGTTAAAGTAAGTGATGGATAACGATCTGCTTCACGTTGACCAATCCGTGCTGTCGCTTGCGCATATTGACGCTCTGCCCGTCGCAAATCTGGACGTGTTAACAAAATATCGGCTGGAATTCCTGCTGGTATCGGCCAGCGTGGTTGTGGAATCTTTGCATGCTTAGCATTTTTTTGTAAAAGATCCTTCAATGCCGTAGGCACACGACCAGTTAAGACAGAAAGGCGATGAACGCTCATTGCTAAATTCGCTTCCATCTGTGATATATCTGCTTCTGTATTTGCCATTTGTGCTTGCGCATTTGAAACATCAAGCTCAGAAACATCACCAGCTGTTAATCTAGCGCGCATCAGTTCATAAGTTTTACGTTGTGATACAGCAATTTGCCGCACAATAAACAACTTTTGTTGCCAGCCACGCATTTGCACATAATTTGTTGCCACATCTCCTAGTAATGTCACCATGGTAGCGCGCATATCTTCCACAGCCGCATCAAGGCCATAACGCGCCGCTTCAACCGCACGTTTATGCCCACCAAAAAAATCAAGCTCCCAGCTTGCATCAAAACCACTACTATACTGGTTGAACAATGCATCAGACTGTCCAGAACGACTACGGGTTCCTGAAATTGAATTGGACACATTTGGCAAAAGAGTTCCCACAACCTGTCCTAAACCCGCACGCGCCTCACGTACCCGAGCTTTGGCAACAGCAACATTATTATTTCCAGAAATCGCGTAATCCATTAACGCATCTAGAACAGGATCATTCAAATGCCGCCACCATCCGGCAAGCGCAATGGGCTGCCCTGCAGTCTGTGCAGATTTTTCTCCCCAAACTGCTGGAACACGAAAAGATGTTTTCTGGTAATTAGGACCAACCATACATCCTGACAAAAGCAAACACAACAAGACACTAAAAAATAATCCACGAGAAGCGCCCCATTTGAGATTTCTGATATACATCCAGTCTCCCGCATTCTTTCAGAATCATTATTTAATATTAATACTTTATTTACCTCTTATTTCAAACTTGACGTGAAAAATCAAATACAGTTTGCACAGGAATATGATCTGAAGGACGTTCCCATCCGCGCGCATCACGAAAAATCGAAAGATCTACAACAAAAGGGGCTAAATCTTGAGAAGACCAAACATGGTCAAGCCGCCGCCCATAATCGGTAAATGCCCAATCGCGAGCACGATAACTCCACCATGTGTAAAGCTTGGTAGGAACAGGAATATGCAACCGCATCAGATCAACCCATCCACCTTGACAACACAAATCCTGTAAACGCTCGGTTTCAATGGGAGTATGGCTTACAACCTTCAACAATTGCTGATGAGACCAAACATCCTCTGCCAAAGGAGCAATATTTAAATCTCCCACCAAAAGAGAAGAAAGACCATCGCCTTGATCCGCACGAATGGAGGACATTCCTTCTAAAAAATCAAGCTTATGACGAAACTTTTCATTCACATCAGCATCAGGGATATCTCCCCCAGCAGGAACATAAAAATTATGAATCCGCAAGCTTCTCCCATGGGCTTCCACAATAACTGAGATATAACGGCAATCTTGGTTTTGACAAAAAAAACGTTTTTCTACCTTTTTAAAAGGCAAACGAGAAACAATAGCCACCCCGTTATAAGATTTTTGTCCACTCAATGCGATATGCTTATAACCCGCTGCTTCAAAAGCCTCCACTGGAAATAAAGCATCTGGACATTTTGTTTCCTGTAGACACAAAACATCTGTGGAAAAGAGTTCCAAATACTGAAAAACCTGTGCAAGACGCAAACGAATAGAATTAATATTCCAAGTCGCAATACGAAAGAACATTTGTTTTAATCCCAATGACGTAACACTCTTTTTTCATTTCTTCGAAGGAAGTGCAAACATCCCATTAGCGAACCGGACGTCTGTCCGCACATTCATAATCTGCACAGTAGTTTCCAAATTTTGTTGGTCAACAATTGTCCACTGTCGCAAAGCAGAGCCTTTAGAATCAAAAACCATCCTTATTTGCCCTGCCCCAATCGTTTTATCACGCAGAACAATCGTTACAGCCCCTGGATCTTCGCGAAATGCGAACAAGCGCCCAGAAGATACATCAATTTTATCATCCAACAAAAATTTCATTGGCGTTTGCGAAAGTTGTGAAAAGTTCCAAGTATTCAAAGCCCGATTGTTAATACCCACAAATTGGCCATCTGAAATAATCTGTAAAGGCATTTTTTTGTAAATGAAACGAATTTTCCCTGGGCGCTCTAAATAAAATGTCCCCTGAGACATTTTTCCCTTTGGACTAAACTGAATAAAATCACCTGTCATTGTTTTGATTGCCGCAAAGTGATTCACAACATTTTGCGCCTTTATCACTTTATTAGATGCTTGCGAAAAAACAGGAAAAGTTAAACACCAAAAGACAATAATTCCCACCAACCCAAAGACTCTTCTTTGCAGTAAAAAAGACGTTTTCATAAAAAATGCTCCCAAGCAATACTTAATTGACTTTATAATTCATAACTTAAGTGATCAACGACGAATAAATACCCTTCTTTATAAGATAAAGATATTGTTTGAAAAAAATATCAAAAGATTTTTAAAAGTATTCTTCTTCGACAGTCTCCAAAACTTTTCGCTTACCTATATCATTAGCTGGACTAATGGTGCCTTCTTCTTCCATCCTTTCGATCAATGTGGCGGCACGATTATAACCAATGCCTAAACAACATTGAATATAAGAAGTTGAAGCCTTACGATCACGAAGCATAATAGCAACAGCTTGACAATAGGAATCATCTGCTAAAGAAAAAGCTAAAGAAACATCCTTTTTTATTTCTTGCGGTATCGTTTCCAAATAACCAGTCTGCGTTTAAGTTTCCGAAATCATCAAATTTTCCTGCTTTTCTGCTGATTTTCTAAACGCATAATATATTCTTTCCCACCCCTAATCTATGAAGCAACATAAATTATAGTCAAGACATAATGGATTAAGGACTAAACATATTACTCGCGAACCTGAAAGCTCTTTTAAGTGTCAAAAATGCTTTTTTGACTTCCTTCCCACCCAAAAGAATAAAAATCTTCATCCGAACCACTCTGTAAACAGTTTGGAGTTTAGCAAATTTCACTTAGCTTCCCACCCCATATAATTCATTTATATTAAGACTCGACAGATCAGCCTTGCCCTAAATATTTAGAGCGCACTTAAAAAGACACTTAAATACCAAACCTTACATGCTTTTACCCCCCTCTACACTCGCAATGACATTATTTTATACCAAGATATTGATTTATAACAATTTATCTTTTTAACTTAAATCATAACGCCAAATACAATAAGATTCTCTCATCACATACTCTCTCATATTAAATCAATTCAAATCATTTGCTTGCACATTACAAGCAAGGTTGGTGTATGGATAAAAGTTATATAAGATAAAGAATCCCCTTATAAGGAGTCTTAAGTACCAAGGAGCTATCGCAAATTGAGAGCTGGTATATGAAAATGCAGACTTTCTACGATACAATAGGATAAACACTTATTTTATAAGGTATTATAAAAAACAACTATAAAGATTTTTCAAAAGCGCTCTTCTTCAGCAGGCACTAAAATTTCTCGTTTCCCTGCGTGATTTGCTGGACTAATAATACCTTCTTCTTCCATCCTCTCAATCAATGTCGCAGCGCGGTTATAACCAATGCCTAAACGGCGTTGAATATAAGAGGTTGAAGCCTTACGATCACGAAGCACAATAGCAACAGCTTGACTATAGGGATCATCTTCTGAAGGAGAAGACAAAGAAACATCAGCACCATCCTCTTCAACTTCTTGCGTAATTGTTTCTAAATAATCAGGTCGTGCTTGCTCTTTGAGATGCGCAACAACCTGCTCCACTTCATCATCCGCAACAAAAGGCCCATGCACACGCTGAATACGTCCTCCTCCCATCATAAAGAGCATATCTCCTTGTCCCAATAATTGCTCGGCCCCCTGTTCGCCTAAAA
This sequence comes from Bartonella sp. AA97HXZ, assembly GCF_042196985.1. NCBI lineage: Bacteria > Pseudomonadati > Pseudomonadota > Alphaproteobacteria > Hyphomicrobiales > Bartonellaceae > Bartonella > Bartonella sp. AA97HXZ. The sequence goes on from NZ_JBHIRC010000003.1 coordinate 129,462, forward strand.
TTGTTCGGCTATCAATTTTTGAACTCACAGAAAAAGAAATACGTGTAGGAAAATTGGCTTTGATCGTCCCAGTAATAACATCGACGGAAGGACGCTGTGTCGCCATAATTACATGGATACCGGCAGCACGTGCCATTTGTGCTAAACGTTGAACCGCTCCTTCAATATCTTTACCAGCAACCATCATCAAATCAGCCATTTCATCAATAATGACAACAATATAGGGCATAGGACTAAAATCAAGTGTTTCCGTTTCATAAAGAGGCTCACCAGTCTCACGATCAAATCCAACTTGAATTGTCCGCACCATTGTCTCTCCCTGACTTGCAGCTTCCCTAAGACGTGCATTAAACCCATCAATATTACGAACGCCTAGTTTTGACATTTTACTATAGCGCTCTTCCATTTCACGAACAGCCCACTTTAAAGCAATCACGGCTTTTTTAGGATCCGTCACCACGGGTGTTAATAAATGGGGAATGCCATCGTAAACCGAAAGCTCAAGCATTTTCGGGTCCACCATAATGAGACGACATTGTTCAGGTGTCATACGATAAAGCAATGATAAAATCATTGTATTGATAGCAACAGACTTTCCCGATCCTGTTGTACCAGCAACCAAAAGATGGGGCATTTTTGCTAAATCTGCAACAACAGCTTCCCCCCCGATTGTCTTACCCAAAGCAAGTCCTAGCTTGGCTTTGCTGTCAATAAATTCTTGCGCCTGCAACATTTCTCGTAAATAAACCATCTCACGCTTTGCATTAGGCAGTTCTATTCCAATAACATTACGTCCTGGAACCACCGCAACACGCGCCGAAATCGCACGCATCGAGCGTGCAATATCATCTGCCAAACCAATGATACGGGAAGACTTAATGCCTGCAGCCGGTTCAAATTCATACAAAGTTACCACCGGTCCAGGACAAGCATCTATAATTTTTCCTTTGACCCCAAAATCTAACAAAACCCCTTCAAGCTCCTGAGAATTTGCTCTTAAAACAGCAGGAGAAAGTTTTGCATCCTTAACAGACGGTGGTGGAACCGAAAGATAATCTACAAGAGGAAGAACAAAACCACCCTTTGAAGAAGCTGTTAAAAACTTTCGATTTTTAACAGGAGAAACATAGGCTTTATTTTGATTTTCCTCACACTTTACTTTTTCACCTAAAAAAGTTGGCTCAATCCGATCAAATGGCTTTCCTTGCCCTTTACTCTGAAAACGCCTTTTGAAACAGAATAAACGAAAAAAACGCGCTTGTAAAAAATAAAAAAGATGCAAAAGAGCGCCACAAGTTGTCGCAAAAAAAACATGATTTTCACGATCCTCCTCTGCGGCATATTCCGTATCTTCTTCCAACTCAAAGACTGGATTAATGATTTCGTCTTTTGGAATGCTTTTTTCTTTTCTTTTCTTTGTTCGACGCCGCCATATCACATTACCAGCAAAAGCAGCGGTGAAAAAACCTAAAAGAATAAAAACAACACTGAAAAACACCGTGTAAGGAGGAGAAAGAAAAAGAGGAAAGACTGAAGAAGCAACACTTAAAACTTTATCTCCTAAAACCCCTCCCAATCCCATTGGCAATGGCCAATAAGTAAAAGAAGCAACAGGTGACATAAGGGCAAAAGCAATTAAAAAACAAATCGTTGATAGCACCCATAAAAAAAAGCGCAAAGTCAAATTGTAGATATTCTTTTGCGCCAACAAGAGAAAAGACCAAAATAACGGTGGCAACAAAACAGAAAGACTGGCCAAGCCAAAAAACTGCATAATAAAATCTGAAAAAATTGCCCCCATCCACCCCATAAGGTTTGTAACCTCATTTGTACTTGCATGGGTTAAAGATGGGTCCGCAACATTCCACGTCGCCAAAGCAAACACACAAAAAATAATAAAGCCCAAAAGCCCGAGCCCAATAAATACTCCTATCTGACGTAAAAACATCTCAATAAGACGCGAACCTTGAGAATTTCGCACTTCTAATGAATCATAAGGAGAAGAACCTCGGTGCATCTATCAATTCCAAATACAAAACTTTCATATTTTAAAGAGTTATAACTCCCTCTCTCTCTTAAAAAAGAATGAAGCTTAAACTCTGTGCCGATTTGTAAACAAATCGCCTGTAAACAATCCGACTTCTTATCTAGCGCGTTCTACCTTCTAACCACTTCATATCATTCATATACCCACCACCCTAAGAGACAATCGTTCATAAGGCGCACAAAAAGCTCTCCCTGAATATTTATCAAACGATCAACCAAAAAACACCTCATGTGTAAAGTGTTACATGGGTGCTATAGGCACCTTCCTAAACAAATAATATTTTTTACGCTACACCATGATAACGGCAAAATATGAATACTGTTTTAACCATCACGAATGACCACAATTTTTATCTATCATACTAACGAAATGGCCCCTTTCAGGACAAGCATACTGAAGCAACTCACACAACTAAAAAAATACACAACCATCTTTGTTTATTTTTAGTTTTCTTTTTTATCAACCAAGTGTAAAAAGAATTGAAGAAGATATTTAAAAAAGCTTATCCGATAAATCTGTAAGATGAATCACATAAATGATTAAGCAGAAAAACTCTGAAAAACCAATCTGTCATCAGATTGGCGCTAAAAAGAAACCTCGTTTTTGTAAAGCAGAGAGAAAAGTAAAGGTTAAGATATTTTAGCAATGTAAAAAGATATTCTTTTTAAAAGAAAGCAAACTATAAACAATGGAAGAAGTATTGTGTGTTCTAATCGCAATAAAAATGTACAACCCAATAAAAAAATTAAATCTCATAAAACTAAACAATGTGATCTGCTCATTGCAGGGGGGGCAGCTGTCGGTTTAACCCTAGCGATAGCACTCAAGCAAACAGCCCCTAATCTGAAAATAAAAATCGTTGATGCTGCTCCACAAGGAGATCCCGCTGCTTCTAACATACGAACCATTGCCCTTGCTGCTGCTTCTATTCGTATGTTAAAACAATTACAATGTTGGGAATCTATAAAACTCTATGCGCAACCCATTCATTCAATGATCATCACAGATACAAGCACAAATGATCCTGTCAAACCCACTCTTTTAACCTTTGAAGGCGACATTAATCCCGGCGAGCCCTTTGCTGCTATGGTAGAGCATAGAGAACTCATCAACACTTTAAAAAAACGTGTCAAAGGTCTCAATATCCCTGTTATTACAAACACCCGTGTCATTGATTTTCATCAAGAAGATCAACATACAACCGTCACTTTAAATAATGAAGAGGTTTGGCAAACAAAATTGCTTATTGCAGCTGACGGAGCCCATTCGAAATTACGCCAAAAAGCTGGTCTGAAAAATTTTTCTCATCCCTATAAACAAACAGCAATCATCTGCACAGTTGAACATGAAAAACCCCATAATGGTCAAGCAATTCAACATTTTTTACCTGCCGGTCCTTTTGCTCTTCTCCCTCTCAAAGGCAACCGATCCGCCATTGTGTGGAATGAAGATCATAAAACTGCGCAATATTATCTCAAAGCTGATACACTTATTTTTGAAACAGAACTCGAAAGACGCATTGGCCATCGATTAGGCAAACTCTCTTGGGATGGCGAACGTCAAGCTTTTCCTTTGAGTCTTTCTTTAACACGTCAATGCGTTAAACCACGTTTTGCTCTCGTTGGCGATGCCGCCCATACCATCCACCCCATTGCAGGACAAGGACTCAATTTAGGATTACGCGATAGCGCTGCGCTGGCTGAAGTGATTATTGAAACAGCACGACTAGGTCTTGACATTGGCTCCCTCACGGCTTTAGAGCGCTATCAAAGCTGGAGACGTTTTGAAATTGTCCGTATGGCTTTAAGCAATGATTGGCTTAATAAACTCTTTTCTAATGATAGCCTTCTTTTACGGATGCTCCGCGATACCGGCCTTGGAATCATTAATCAAGCACCAAAAATAAAAAAATACTTCATTCAAGAAGCTGCCGGACTCTCTCCAAATGCCCCACGTCTTCTACGCGGCTTCCCACTTTAAGCAAAAATTCATACTATTTCACTTTTTTTACAACCTTTGCCTTCCTCCTTCAAAGAACAAAAAATTCCTATCTCATCCAATCTGTTTACAAACCGGATTCCTGTCGAGTAATTTTTTCTTGACTTCCTCCTCCCATATTTCACTTAACATTAAACTCGACAAGCAAGCTACATTCTAAGAATATTCACCATACACTGAAAAAACGTTTAATATCTCAGAGAGGTTGTTGCTTTATATCACCACACCTTAAAAGAAGCCATTTCACGGCATAATAAAATAAACAAGACTTTTTAGCACACAACACTTTTATTTATAATAATAAGTTCATTGTTCTCATATTGAGTGAGAAATCTAAAGATCATAAAATACCCTTATTTCAAATCTCTCTCATGTTGAAGCAATCAAAATCATTCGCTTGCACATCACAAGCGAAAGTGTCGTATAAATAAAACAATTAAACAAAGCGACAAAAGCCTCCCTCTCTCAAGAACTAAGGACTTTAGCAATATTGGAGGCGAGTAAAGTATATAATGGCACCGGCTTATACTTTTTATTGAAGTAAAAATGGTGGTGTACAATGGATTTTATATGCTCATAGAGACTTTTACGTTATACTATTCACGAGAAGCGCTATAAAATAAGCTTAGTTGCATTGAAAAATTTTTCTTTTAAAAAAGCGTGTAAATTGGAAACATAAATGTATTCCGTTTGGGGCATTCTGCTTCTCAGACAAACTCTTTAACTTATTGTGGAATACCACACGACTTTAGAAAAAATATTCCAATATATAACAAAGTATTCCGTACTCTATACCATCACACACAATTGTAAAACCGCATATCATCCCCCTATTTCACACCATAAAAGAAGATAAACTTCAATAGAAATAATCCAATCCTTTTATTTTCAAATACGCTCTTTATTCATTATTCATAAACGCTCATAAATGAATTTTAATCACAAACGCTCAGAAATATGTCATAAATTCTATAAAACCCATAACAGCCATAGAAATTTTCCATTTTCTACACACTCACTCATCTCAACTAAACGAACGATAAATAAAGTAAATGCCTCATATATAATCTTACAGAAAAAATACCAAACAAAATCTATAACATCAGGCTTGTTCTACAGAACAGTATTCCAAAAATATAAGTATGCTAATTTATTAACATATTAATTGATAAAATTATCATTTTACATATTGAGTTAAAATCCCTATGCAATAAATTATTCTCATTTCGACAATTTTTGTAAATAAACAATAAAACTATTTATTTACATAGACTAAAAAGAGCAACGTTAATGAAACGATAAAAAGAAGTAAAATATCCCCCCTCTCTCACATGCCAAAAGCAATTACAATATTCCAATCTGGCATCATCATTATGCTTGCCAGATTATGACAACAAGACCTTTTGCATTTAAATAAATTGTTCACGCTCCCTATCATTGTATTTGGTAACTCAATACTTTAATATATTCGTTCAGTATATTTATACAATTAAATTACCCAAAAGAGCATACTTCTTGCATTTACATTCCTTGGTATTCCCTTATCTTGTAAAGATCGCACACGTGTTACGTTACTTCGAGTTCATCAAGTGTATACCCATTCTCCAACCACTCTTTAATCCACTTAGGTCTACGTCCACGCCCATTCCATAATTCCCATTGGTTATTGGGATTTCTGTAATGGCGCTCTTTGCTCACAAGATCAGCGATATCAATTCCATGGGCATTAGCAATTTCAAGAATTTTTCGTCGCGCATTTTGCTTTTCCTTTGCTTGCCGTTTTTTTAATTCCACATCGATTTGTGTACGCATCTCTTGTAGTTCATCAAAATTCATATTTTTGAGATCATTCACCTTAATTACTCCCCTTGCAAAAAAGAATTTCTTTTTGCCATACTTTAAACACAATTATAGACAATTTCTGTCTATTTATTATCGAAATTAAAATTACGATACATATATCACTTTGACGGAGATGTGCTTTGAACCACAAAGAGCTGTTTATTGGTATATCAATTACCACCACTGCATCTTTTTTCAGTTCAATTGCTGAAACTACTAAATGCAGTACTCAAGCGCCATCACACCTCTCTGAATCTTATGAATCAGTAGTCAAAAGTAAATATAAATCGTCACTCTATAAGTTATGGCAATACGCAACAAAGAACAAGCCCTCTCTGTATAATGATAGTGTAGTTCATTATGACAAGAAAACCTCCCCTCATACACAACGGCTTTTTACTTCGTATAAATTTTTTTTGAAAAGATTTTTGCAACTAGAGGATTATATAAAACAAGCAGCTTCAATACAGTATCAAAGATTATTATTTTTTAAAAGCAGCGCCTTTCTTCGTGATTCGAATAATATTGGTTGGCGTAATGTGCTCTATTTTATTCCACACTTTTATCTTGTTGGTTGGATATTCGCATATATTAGAAATATTCTTAGAAGAAAACAAAGCAATAATCACAAGGAATATTCTAAGCTAAACAATCTCATTCTGCAAATTTATAAAATCAAAAGACAACGAGAAAAAGCACAACACAGAATTAGCATTTGTATTAATAAAATTCTTTATAATAAGGTGTATTGCTAATGATTGTTCCAGATTTCACATTTTTTGCTGCTGCATACATATCCAATACGCCTCCCATAACATTTTCAGTTATCGCCGAACAAGAAGCGCGGGACAATGTCTATGTAACAGATGATAAAGATAACTTGTTCTATCAATCATCTCAGCTTAAGAAAACAATCACAACAGCTGAACAGAGTGGACATAATTTTAACATAATTTTAGGGCAAATTGATGTTGGAAATATGAAATTGTTTTCTCTTTTTGATGCATTTGATTTTTGCAGAAATCTTACAGCTGCACAAAGTGCTTTAACTTACTGCTATCAACAAACAACATCAAAGTGCATCTTTGAAAAAGCGACTTTGCAGTCTGTGCTGAATTTTTACAATACAGAAAACTCAAGCCACACCCGTATGCAAAAAGTTACTTCATATGTTGGAGTAAAAGCTGCTGTACGAGGAAATGAAGACTTGCAGGCGCCTGTAAAGCTTAAAAAAGAAGAACCAGAACAGACAACTAAAGTAGATTCTCTTTCTCTCTCTTCAAAAGGAGAAGAAGATGCATTTACACATAAAGAAAGTAGCGCCCGCGATGCTTTTTCAGCTGAAGATTTTTCTTCATCGAGAAGATCGCTGGAGTGAGGACTGATATTTTCACGAAACTCCAGAAATTTGATAGGATATTATAATGAAAGGTAGATAAGAAAATGTTAAAGCTCTAATTAGTAAGATTGAACAAAATCTCTTCTAATTGAGGGCAAAGATAATGAAAATGATAGAACAAAACAGCGTTGATATAGCATTTAGTCAAAAAGCAGCACGTGAGATTACAGTCGTGATGCTTTCAGAAAGGGAATGGTATTTCACGTTTATTTCCGATGATCCAATCACTGGAAAGCCAAATAAATATACATTACTTACACAAAGAGGAAAACTAAGAACTTGGGCTGATCCAAAATATCTCTTTAAGTTTCTTCATGAAAGAGGGGTCATTTGTGGGAGTTTTAATCTTAATCAGGATAAAGAACATGAAACAATTAAATATTCTTCACACAACAGCTCGTAATAAAATTGCTGCATTTTCTGCAGCTTTAACTGTATTTTTTATGACCGCTCCTGTATACGCCCAAGCAGCGGGTTTAGACCCTGCAAAAAAAGCTTTAGGACTGCTTCAAACAGATTTAAAAACGATTATCCCTATCGCTGCTGCCGTAATACTTTTGTGCTTAGCAATTGGTTATGCAGGGCGCTATATCGGAAAAGACACATTTGTACGGTGGGCAATCGGTGTCGTTATCGCTGGTTCAGCAACTGAACTTGCTAGTTTATTATTTAAACCCAACTAATAAATCTTTTGAAACATGAAATGCTTCTTTCATGAAAAAAGAATTTTAGACTTTAATACTTTTATTCCACATCAATTCAATGAAATTATCCCTTATTTCATGGAAAAACTACTTGCGCCAAATACAATTTGATAAGGTTGAACAATATGAAAAAATTAATCAATTTTCAATTGAATGATAATAATAAAATTACCGCAACCTCTGCAGTTTTAACTGTATTTTTTATGAACAATCCCGTATGGGCTCAAGCAGCAAAAGGTTTGAAAAACGCAGATACAGCTTTAAACGCGCTCCAAAAAGACTTGAAAGAAATTATTCCTATTGCTGCAGCCGTGATACTTCTGTGCTTAGCGATTGCTTATGCAGGGCGCTATATCGGAAGAGATACATTCGTACGATGGGCAATTGGTGTCGTTATTGCTGGTTCAGCAACTGAACTTGCTAATTTGTTATTTAAAAACCCCTGATAAATCTTATTAAACACTAAGTGTATCTATTATAAAAAACTTAGATTTCTGTATTTTTATTTAGTGAAATAACAAACTATATCAAAAAAAGAGATTATTTATACCAACTGTAATCTAAATTGGAATAAGCAATATGAAACAATTAAAAACTCTTCAAACAATAATTTGGAATAAAGCTACTAAAACCTCTGCAGCTTTAACTGTATTTTTTATGGCCAATCCTGTTTTAGCCCAAGCAGTAGTTCTACAACCTGCAAATAACGCTTTAACTGCACTCCAAACAGACTTAAAAACGATTATCCCCATTGCTGCTGCCGTGATACTTTTGTGCTTAGCAATTGGTTATGCAGGGCGCTACATCGGAAAAGATACATTCGTACGGTGGGCAATTGGTGTCGTTATCGCGGGTTCAGCAGCTGAACTTGCAAATATGTTATTCAAAAGCGCGTAATAAAAATGACTATTAAAGTCATGCTGTATAAAATATCTTTTTATCCTAAAGAGAAATCTAAATTGAGATAAACAATATGAAAAAATCAAAAGTTCTTCAAACAATAATTCGGAATAAAGCTACTAAAACCTCTGCAGCTTTAACTGTATTTTTTATGGCCAATCCTGTGTATGCTCAACAATTAACAACTGCAAAAGGTGCTTTAGAAAAACTCCGTGATGACTTAAAGTTGCTTATCCCTATTGCTGCTGCCGTGATACTTTTGTGCTTAGCAATTGCTTATGCAGGACGCTACATCGGAAAAGATACATTCGTACGATGGGCAATCGGTGTTGTTATCGCTGGTTCAGCAACCCAACTTGCAAATATGTTATTCACAGGCGCGTAATGAGAATGAATATTAAAGTCATTCAGTATAAAATATCTTTTTATTCTAAAGAGAAATCTAAATTGAGACAAACAATATGAGACAACCAAATACCCTTCAAACAATAGTTAGAAATAGAAATATTAAAATTTCTGCAACTTTAATTATATTTTTTATGAGCAATTCTGTATATGCTCAAGTAAAATTAACAAATGCAAAAACTGCTTTGGAGGCTTTACAGAACGACCTCATTGGAAATATTATCCCTATTGCTGCTGCTGTTATACTTTTATGCTTAGCCATTCTCTATGCAGGGCGCTACATCGAAAAGGATACATTTATACGATGGGCAATCGGTGTTATCATTGCTGGATCAGCAACCCAACTTGCTAAAATGCTATTTACAGGTGTTGTGTGAATAAGTATAATACAAAATGTTTTTAAGATAAAATTGTATCTAATAATTATTAATATGGCAAAATTCTATTCCATTTATGATAGAAATACAAAGCATTCATGAAACTTTAATAAGAGTAAAATATGCAAAAACTAATCAACCTTCAATCAAAAAATAACAACAGAATCATTGTAATTTCTGCGACTATAGCTGCGTTTTTTATAACCTATCCCGCATATGCAGAAATAAAGAATGCTAAAGACGCTTTAACAGCTCTACAAACAGACCTTATTACCAATATTATTCCTGTTGCTGCTGCCGTTATACTTTTGTGCTTAGCAATTGGTTACGCAGGACGTTACATTGAAAGAGATACATTTATACGATGGGCAATCGGTGTTATCATCGCTGGATCAGCAACCCAACTTGCGAAGCTGTTATTCACAGGTACAGTTAGTTAAAACTAAAGATAGTAACTATGATACAAAATGTTATCTATAACCTTCAATGAGAGAAATATGCGAAAATTAATTAGCTTCCAATCAAAGAACAATAACAAAATCATCACACTTTCTGCAGCTATAACTATATTTTTTATGATACATCCCGTATGGGCCCAAGCAAACGGTTTAGCTCCTGCAAAAACAGCTTTAGAAGAACTCCAAAAAGATCTTAATACTAATATTATTCCTGTCGCTGCTGCTGTTATACTTTTATGCTTAGCAATTGGTTATGCTGGACGCTACATCGGAAAAGATACATTTATACGCTGGGCGATTGGCGTTGTCGTCGCTGGCTCAGCAACCCAACTTGCGAGCCTGTTATTCAAGGGGCAAGCGTAAGTCTATATAATGCATAATATTTTTATCATAAGGTTTTATATCTAATTATTATACACATATAAAAATCTCATATGTTTTATAATAATAAATACAAAGTATTAATAAGAGCATTAATTAAGAGTAAAATATGAAAAAATTAATTGATTTCCGATTAAAAAATAACAACAGAATCACAGCAATTTCTTCGGCTATAAGTGTATTTTTTATAGTACATCCTGCGTATGCAAAACTAAAAGCTGAAGATGCTTTACAAACTCTGCAAACAGATCTTACTACTAATATTATTCCTGTTGCTGCTGCCGTTATCCTTTTATGCTTAGCAATTGGTTATGCTGGACGTTACATCGGAAAAGATACATTTGTACGGTGGGCAATCGGTGTTATCGTCGCTGGCTCAGCAACCCAACTTGCGAGCCTGTTATTCAAGGGGCAAGTGTGAGTCTTTATAATACATAATGTTTCTAATGTGAGAGTTTATGTTTGATAAATTTAAAAATATTATGTGATATTTCGTTTATATTAAGAATATACAAAGTATTGATAAGAGTAAAATATGAAAAAATTAATTAATCTCAAATTAAAAAATAATAACAAAATTATCGTAATTTCTGCAGCTCTAAGTGCCTTTTTTATAACGAATCCCGTATATGCAAATGTAAAATTAGATCCTGCAAAAAAGGCGTTAGATGCACTCCAAAATGACTTAAAAACGATTATCCCTCTCGCCGCTGCTGTTATACTTTTGTGTTTAGCAATTGCCTATGCAGGGCGCTACATTGGAAAAGATACGTTTGTACGGTGGGCGATCGGCGTTGTCATTGCTGGCTCAGCAACACAACTTTCTACACTGTTATTTATAGGTAAATAATAAGCTTATATAACACATAATGTTTTTAAAGTAAGAGTTTATACTTGCTATTTGTAACATATAAAGATACCAATTTGTTTATTTTAAAAAGTATAAAATATTCATGAAAATTTAATGAAAGTAAAATATGCGAAAATTAATTAATGTCCAAACACAAAATAACAACAGAATCATAGTAATTTCTACAGCTATAATTGCATTTTTTATAACACAGTCTGCATATGCAAATGCAAAATTAGCTCCTGCTGAAAAAGCTCTAAATGCTCTAAAAAAAGATCTTATTGATCACATTATTCCTGTTGCTGCTGCCGTGATACTTTTGTGCTTAGCAATTGGTTACGCAGGCCGCTACATAGGAAAAGATACGTTTGTACGGTGGGCAATCGGCGTTGTCATTGCTGGCTCGGCAACCCAACTTGCTAAACTGCTATTTACAGGTCAAGCATAAATTAGTATAATACGTAATGTTTTTAATGTTCGTTGATTATAGATTTGTACCAGTAATAATATCGCTCATACTACGAAAAAAGGAATTTATTTATAGCAACTTTAATTAAAAGGGGATAAAAGATATGAAACAATTAAATACGCTTCAATCAAAAATATGTAAGATTAGTGCTATTTTTATAACTTTGATTATGTTATTAATAACTCAATCTGCATATGCTCAGACAGAAACAAAGAGTTTAGATGTTTTCATAGGGATGCAATATGGATTAAGTATAATTATTCCTATCGTTGCTGCTATCGTTCTTTTATTACTTTTGCTTATTTATATATTTCGCATTATCGCAAGAGCTACCTTTATGCGATGGGCATTCAGTGTCATTATTGCTGGTGCAGCTTTTTATATTAGCCACATATTATTTCACCTCCAGTGACGAGAACATTCCATGAAATCGCAAGAAAAAAAAGAATTCCCCCTATTCAAAGGAGCAACACGTGTTCCAACGATATGGGGTGTCCCCATGATGCCATTTATCGTTATGGTTATGGGGGTTGCTGTTATTGCTATGACAGTAAGTATCTTTTTGTGGATTATAGCACCTCCATTATGGTTTATTATGGTGCAAATTACTAAAAACGATGATAAGGCGTTTCGTATCTGGTGGTTATGGATCGACACTAAATTTCGCAATCGCAACAAAAGTTTTTGGGGCGCATCAAGTTATAGTCCCTCTGATTATAGTAAAAGGAGATAAACATGACAGCTGTTGAAAGCAGCAAACGCCTTGCATCAGAGGCACCTGTAAGCCTGTTTCTGCCTTATTCACATCATATTACAGATACGATTATTTCTACTAAAAATGCGGAATATTTGTCAATTTGGAAAATTGACGGGCGTTCGCATCAAAGCGCTTCAGAAGAAGATATTTTTCAATGGATAAAAGAGCTTAACAATACTCTACGGGGTCTTGCATCAGCCAATTTATCATTTTGGACGCATATTGTGCGCCGCCGTGTTTATGAATATCCTGATTCAACATTTGATCAAATGTTTTGCTATCAACTTGATGAAAAATATCGACAAAGCTTTACTGGTTACAATTTGATGGTCAATGACTTATATCTGACTGTCATTTTTCAACCGATAGCGGATAAAATTATGTCATTCTTTTCTAAACATGAACGTGAAACGCTTGATCAAAAAAAGATGCGACAAGACACATGTATCAAGGAACTCAATGACATCAATCGTACTTTAGGCCAATCTTTAAACCGTTACGGTGCAGAACTTCTTGGTGCTTATGAAAAAAATGGGCATGCTTATTCTTCTGCACTTGAATTCCTTGGAATGCTTGTCAATGGTGAATATCGCCCTATGCCAATTTGCCATGACCGTTTTGCTGACTATATGTCTATCAATCGACCTTTTTTCTCAAAATGGGGCGCTCTTGGTGAACTGCGAACAACCAATGGAATGCGTCGATTTGGAATGCTGGAAATTAAAGAATATGATGCAACAACCAAACCAGGACAATTAAATGTTTTGTTGGAAAGTGACTTCGAGTTCGTATTGACGCAGAGCTTTTCAGTTCTCTCCCGACATGCTGCTAAAGATTATTTACAACGGCATCAGCGTAATCTTATTGATGCACGAGATGTGGCAACGAGCCAAATTGAACAAATTGACGAAGCACTAAACCAGCTTATCAGTGGACATTTTGTCATGGGAGAACATCACTGCACATTGACGATCTATGGTGATACAATTCAACAAGTTCGCGACCATATGGCCAAAGCAAGTGCAGCATTACTAGACGTTGCGGTACTGCCCAAACCTGTAGACTTAGCAATAGAGGCTGGCTATTGGGCACAACTTCCTGGCAATTGGAAATGGAGACCGCGTCCTGCTCCGATTACATCATTGAACTTTTTATCATTTTCATCTTTTCATAATTTTATGTCAGGAAAACCCACTGGTAACCCATGGGGTCCAGCCGTCACAATTCTTAAAACAACCAGTAAAACACCGCTTTATTTCAATTTTCATGCCTCCAAACTTGAAGAGGACTCGACAGATAAACGTTTGCTTGGTAATACCGCGCTTATCGGACAATCTGGTTCGGGTAAAACCGTGTTACTCGGTTTTTTGTTAGCACAAGCACAAAAATTTAAGCCGACAACTGTTGTTTTTGATAAAGATCGTGGCATGGAAATTGCCATTCGGGCGATGGGTGGAAAATATTTAACATTCAAGCCAGGCAGAAAAAGTGGTTTCAATCCTTTCCAACTCCCACCCACACAAGAAAATCTTATTTTTCTGAAACAATTTGTTAAAAAATTGGCAGAAGCTGGTGGTGAAGTCACGCATCACGACGAAGAAGAAATTAACAAAGCAGTTATGTCTGTTATGAGTGCTAACATTGACCGATCACTCCGTCGTTTGTCCTTTCTAGTACAATTTTTACCAAATCCACGTTTAAGTGATTATAATGCTCACCCATCTGTTCATGCTCGCTTACTAAAATGGTGTGAAGGTGGTGATTATGGGTGGTTGTTTGATAATCCCCATGATGCTCTTGATCTCTCAACACATCAAATTTACGGCTTTGATATCACGGAATTCTTAGATAATTTTGAAACTCGCACTCCAGTGATGATGTATTTGCTTTACCGCACAGAAGGCATGATTAGCGGACAGCGGTTTATGTATATCTTTGACGAGTTTTGGAAGCCTTTGCAAGATCCGTACTTTGAAGATTTAGCCAAAAATAAACAAAAGACCATCCGTAAACAAAATGGTATTTTTGTTTATGCAACACAAGAGCCTAGCGATGCCTTGGAAAGTAATATTGCCAAAACACTCATTCAACAGTGTGCAACTTACATTTTTCTAGCCAATCCCAAAGCAAATTATGAAGATTATACAAAAGGCTTTAAACTAACAGATGCCGAATTTGAACTCGTTAAAGGACTTGGTGAGTTTAGTCGCCAATTCCTCATTAAGCAGGGTGATCAATCTGCGCTTGCAGAACTGAATCTTGGTAAATTCCATCTAACACGCGATGGAAAAACCATCGAACACGACTTTAGTGACGAGCTCTTAGTGTTATCAGGAACGCCTGATAACGCAGAGTTAGCCGAAAGCATTATCGCAGAAGTTGGTGATGATCCGGCAATATGGTTACCAATTTTCTTACAGCACGCAAAAAATGACAGGAGGGAAACATGAAAAAAAAGGTCATTTCAATAGTAGTTGTAATAACTTTAGGGGTTTCAAACCCAGCGATGGCTTGGGTTTGGGGCGCTGGGTCGGCGGATTTATCGGCATCCGTTCCAACGAAGTGGCCCAATTTTTTTGGAAGTTCATCTTCAAATACATCAAAGTCTAAAAAAACTCCACAGCAAAAGAAAGCGCCACCTGATGCCCAACTTCTCGATATGCTAAAAAAACACCTTGAGGAAGTAAAAAAGATACACGAGTCTATAACGGGAAGCCAAAAATTCGACACTAAAAAACTTAAAAATGTACAAACAGATCACAGTAGCTTTTTTCTCAAAAATCCAGAGAATCTCTACAATAGAAATAAAACTTCTGCTCTATCTACATCACTTGAAAATATTTTAAAAGAAGAAGAAATTCCTGTCACTATCCATGAATCTAGCAGTTTTATCAACAAGCGTATCCAATATGCAGCCATCACTGATAAAGCCGTAAGTTTAAAAACTTTTCAAGAAGCAAACAATCGTTTTCAGCAAATTGAAGAACTATTAAACGAGATCACGACAACAAAAGATCTAAAAAGTATTGCCGAGTTACAAGCACATATAATTGGAATGCTTGCTATGCTACAAAATGAAACAGCAAAACTACAAATGGTTACACATTTACGCAATGCTGAACATACACTTATCAAACAACAGAAAGATAAACATAACATAAAAATTTTGAATAGTAAAAACACGAACATGCCTACCATAAGATTCATTAGGTAAAGCTTTTTGTAGCAATATTTTGTATATTATTTTTCCTGTATGCTCGTAAAAAGAAAAAGTTAATGCGTAATACTCAATTCTCTCTCATAGATCGAAAAGGTCTACGAAGTTTCATTTTATCCTTAAAAAAATTCAACGAAAAATGCTCAAAAAGCATATAAAAAGTTGAAAATTCGTTAAAGAGGAATTCCATGGACTTTACAGTGTTCACGCAACTTTTCAATAAAATTGATCAGATAACAAAAACATATGTCACGGATGTTTCCTCAAAAACAATAGCTACAATTACACCCTTTGTTTCAATCGGTATCACAATCGCTTTCATCATCTACGGATGGCTCATCATCCGGGGCGCTATCGATATGCCTCTCTCCGGATTCGTAAACCGTTTCCTACGGATAAGTATTATTACTTCAATAGCTCTTACCACAGGACTTTATCAACCAGAAATCACAAATTTAATAACACAAATGCCCTATGAGTTATCAAAAGCGCTCATAACAAATCCACTCGATGATAAACAATTAATGAATTTACTGGACACAGCAGCAACCAAAGGATTTCAATATGCAGGCCGTCTTTTCCAAGAAACCGTCTTCTTCGAGTCCAATGGACTGCTTTACAGTCTCTTAGGCATCATTATCTTGCTAGCAACAAGCCTCGTAGTCGCAATCGGTGGTGGTCTCGTGCTCCTAACAAAAATCGCTATTACACTTCTTGTAGGATGGGGACCATTCTTCATCATTGCTTTGCTCTGGCAACCAACTCATCGCCTTTTCGAGCAATGGATAATCCAAGTTGTGAATTATATAATCCTCTTTCTACTCTTAGCAACTGTATTTAATCTAATGATGAATATCTTTGCAAACTATTTGAGTGATATGAAACTCGATTACAACCAGAATGTAAGCTTCATGTTTGGGGGAGCTCTCATCTTGTCCATTATATCCATCATGCTGTTACTCAAACTATCAAGCATGGCCAATTCTCTCGCAAAAGGCATTACATTCGGACATCTATGGAGACATAAAAACTAGCTGAGATAAAAAGCAATGGTTCCCGTAACAGACGCCCCTAATATCCATATGACAAAATAACGAGGATATCCAATTCTAAAGTAAAAAATATTCGCACTGAAATTGAGCTATTTTCATAAATTAAAAAATGAAATTAAGAAAAGATAAATTATCGTAAACTATACACTTTACTTTAGTGTCAAAATTATAATAATGACAACAAATATCAGAATGTATATAACAGTAAAAAAGAGTCATATCAAAATGAAGTTAATCATTCTTATAATTTTGATTGCAAACCTTTTATCGGCTTGTGCATTAGCACCAAAGCTAAAACAGCCCAATGATAGGAACCGTGTGCCTAATTAATAAAACAATCCCTGCCAAAATCAAGCGAGGAGACAACGGAATCTCATAAACTGATTTATGAAGTTAATAATGTAATGGTCAGTCTTTCTAAATATGTGAAAATTAAAAGGTGTGAAATATGCAAAAGCTGATTATTATCATAGCGATTAGTGCTTTTCTTGGAACAACAAACTTAGCAAGAAGTAACACTCTTACTAAGCAAGGAGGAGGTCATAGCCGTTTTGCAGTTCCTACTATAGGGTCAGGAAATCTCGATTCAAGCAACAATTATAAACCAAAACCACCAAAAGGCTATGAGCCACCACGTAAACTTCCACCCGATATTAAAATTGACCTTTCTAATTTTGGAACGATGAGAAATCGCGTACCGTCCAAACCTAGTGGCTCTAAGCCATCTAACACACCTCCAATATCTCCCACAGCTCAGGTACCTAAATCAACTTTCGTATCTGCTCCATCAGCAAAATATCTGGAGCTTACTAATCTATTAAAAAAAGGGGAAATTATTGAGCTCTTAAAAAAACAGCTTGAGTTGAAAAAAGAACAAATTTCACAAACAGAAAAAACCTATCAGGCTATAACAAATAGTCAAAAAACTAGACCTGAAACAATAGATTTTTCTAGTTTTTTTCTCAAAGAACCAGAATCGCTCTATAAGAGTGATAAGCTTTCAAGGAAATCATATCAAGAGGTATTAGAGGACGAAAACAAAGTTTCTGGGCCTTTTGATCAAATGGGCAAAACTATTTCGGGGCGTTTACAATTTGCATCGATACTAGATAAAGCTGTAAGTTTAGAAACTTTTGAAAACGTAGAAAATCGTTTTCAATACCTCAAAAGTCTATTTAATGAACTTCAAACAAAAGAAAACCTGAAAGATATTGCAGATCTTCAAGCACATATCGATGGTTCGTTAGCCATGATCCAAAATGAATCTATAAAGGTACAAATGGTAGCACATTTACGTAAGGCTGAGAAATCACTTATCAAAAGGAAAAGACGCGAACTTGATATGAAAATTTTTGATCATGAAAAAAAAGGGATGCCTACCATACGATGAAAACAAAAGCCGATGTAGAAGGTTCAGTACTCTCTGAACAATTAAGAGAAGCACAAAGATTTTATCAAAGCCAAGATATCATGCTGAAAACACTTAGGTAATGTATAAATGAAAATGAGGCGTTTAGCATATATCTATGTTCCAAGGTGATAAAAAGT
>NZ_JBHIRC010000004.1:0-142724 GCF_042196985.1 Bartonella sp. AA97HXZ
CAAGCCAATGGTTGCAAAACAGACCAAAAACCAGAAAAAGCCATGTTGGGTTCTGTAACAGGTGGTGGGGTGCATTTTAGCCAAGCCAATCCAAAACATCTGGTCATTTGTGAGGGCATTGAAACCGGTCTGGCTCTGCTGTCTGGGTTGTTATCTGAGCCCGTTGATTTATGGGCGTCCCTTTCAACCCTATGAAAATGCAAAATAGATATAAAATATCTATTTTAACAGTAGCTATTGAAGAAACAGTAAAAATACATTACATTAGAACTACTTTGTAACACATTAAGTGGTTGTAAAATGGCTGAGACAACATTTACCTTTCGCGTTGATGATGTATTAAAAAATGAATTTTCCAAAGCAGCAAAGGCGTGTGATAGATCTGGTGCACAATTATTGCGGGATTATATGCGCGATATCGTAAAAGAACAAAAAGAAAAAAGTGCATACGATTTATGGTTTCGGGAACAAGTTCAATTAGGGATAAACTCTGCTAATGCAGGTGATATAATATCTTCTGAAGAAATCGAAGCAGAAGCAAAGGAATGGCGCTTAAAAACACAAAGTAAACTCGATAGATCAACTTTATGGAGCTAATTTGGACACAAGTAGCACACGTTGACCGCAAAAAGATACGTGAATACATATCACAAGATAATCCTTCTGCTGCCTTAAAGTTTGATCAACTTTTATCTGAAAAAGTAGAAAAACTTGTTAAATTTCCTACTCTTGGTCGTTTAGGACGAATTGTAAATACACGTGAACTTATTGTACATTCAAATTATATCATGATTTATGATATTTCAAATGGCGTTGTGCGTATTTTACGTGTGCTTCATACAAAGCAAAAATTTCCTTAATCAACTGTATTTTTATTTATTTGGTAATTGAAGCAAATTATTTTCTACAATACTGCGCTCCGTATCAGTAAATAATGATAAATTATTATTTTTCTAATATTGCGAATATGATTGCATAATGCACTTTGCACACCGCTTAGTTTCTACTCGTAAAAATGAAGATGACACTTTTGTCAAACGACGCTTTATTGTCAATGATGTGACTGTTGAAAAGCTTGGGGAACTCTTAAAAGAAAACCCCCGTGGTCTCTTAATGGTGCGTGATGAATTATCTGGTTTTTTAGCCAATCTGGAACGAAGAGAATATCAAACAGACCGTGCCTTTTATTTAACAGCTTTTAATGGAGATGATCAATTTACCCATGACCGTATCGAGCGGGGAACCATTTTTATCCCCCATGTAACATTATCAATAATTGGAGGCATTCAACCTTCACGCATTATTCCCATCATTCAAGCAATCCACCGTGGAATAAACGATGACGGTTTATTGCAACGCTTTCAAATGATTGTCTGGCCCGATGACAATAAAGAGTGGCAATTGGTTGATAAACCGCCCAATCAAGAGGGGTGGCAAAAGTATGAAGGAGTTTTTCGCTCTTTTCATGATAAACGCTTAGGGTCTCCCGAACAACCACTGATTATGCGTTTTTCTCCTAAAGCACAAGTGAAGTTTTATGAATGGTTCGAGCATCTTCATAAAGAGGCAAAAGGAGGTACTCACTCAGAAAGCTTACAATCGCATCTTTTAAAAATGCCAAAAACCATAGCAAGTCTTGCGTTGATTTTTGAACTTCTTGACACTGGTCGTTTAGAAATTGGTCTCTATGCCATTACAACAGCCTTGCGTTGGGAAAAATATCTGTTAAGTCATGTCAAAAGACTTTATGCGGCGCATGATACATTAACAGCAGAGCGTGCAAAATTAATTGTCGAGCGTTGTGATCATTTATCTGATGTTTTTACAGCAAGGGATGTTTATAAACGTGATTGGAAATATTTAACAGACAATCAAACCGTTAAGCAAGCTTTAGAGCTTTTATGCCGTTGTAACTATATTCGTGAAATCTCTGGAGAGAATAACTCCCAAGGCGGTCGACCTACCATACGTTATGAATGGCACCCTTTAGTGAAAAGTCATAAGACATCACACTGAGGCAATTTGGAAATCTTATAAAACATTAAACAATATAACAGTGAACCTTTAAAGCACTCCCCATCATTAGTTTTGGGGGGTATGGGGGTTTTGGGGGTCTTTTTACCCCCCCTTTATATATATTTTTTAATCCAAAATAAAAGTTATTATATTTCAATAAGTTAATCTTTCAAATAAACAACCTATATTAAACATAACACATAAATACAATTTTTAATATATATCTAAGAGGGTTTTGTAGGTGTTTTGGGGGTTTTAAAAACAGACAAAACCTATCTATAAAATGTCTCATAAAACCTATCAAAATACTTATTCTGATATATTAAAGCACCTAGTACATTTGTCTTGATTAATCCGTGAAACGAACAGCAAATTTCACTATTTTGCTGATCTTATTCCATGTCATGGGCTGTGGATAAGCAGCCTTTAAAAACCCCTTTTGAAAAAAAAATTCTGGTTTTGCAAGAATTTCACCTCATCTGACACTCGCTATTTATCCTAAATGGATTTAATTGGCTTCATTTTGATTCTTTTGAAGAGAATCAATCAGTAGAATATATTGTCATGGAGTCTGTTCTTTATGTCTCACTCTCTTTATTCTGATAATAAACACGTTTCTTTACGCTCTCTCTTACAAGCCTATCGTGATCAAGCGATATCAGAGCAAGAAAAGCAAGCCTCTTTTGAAAAGTTTGTCATAGCTTATTTGACGCAAGACCCGCTTCAATGCCAAGAATACGAAAAGGTTCAAACTTATAGAGAGGTTGCTGACGAAAAGGGGTGGAAAGGAAGCGATAGAGACACTGATATTGATTTGGTAGCTAAAATTCGTGATCAAGACGATTACGTTGCTATTCGTTGTCAATTTTATGAGACCAATCATCAGATTACCCAAGATGATATTGAAAGCTTTATCGCCATTTCTGGTAAAAAGAGATTTAAATACCGTCTGCTCATTGATAGTACGGAAAAAGACTTAAGCGAAAATGCCCATACCATGATTGAAGGGCAAGCGGTTCCGGTTTATCGAATTAATCTGTTTGATATGGAAAATAGTCAAATCGATTGGGGTATTTTTGATAAGACAGGCAACATTGTTCTTTACGAGCAAACAAAGAAAAAGCTTTTAGATCATCAGAAAGAAGCGCTGAAAGCAGTTTGTGAAGGTTTGAAAGAAGCAGACCGTGGCAAGCTCATTATGGCATGTGGAACGGGCAAGACTTTCACCAGTTTGAAGATAGCAGAAACCATAGCAGGTCAAGGCAAGCATGTCTTATTTTTGGTCCCCTCTCTTGCCTTGATGTCACAAAGCATTCGTGAATGGACAGCCGATGCACAAGTGCCCTTGCGTTGCTTTGCGGTGTGTTCGGATAAGCAAATTGGCAAGCGTCGTAAAAACCAAGAAGATGATGGGGAATTATCGGCATCGGATTTAGCCCTCCCTGCTACCACAGATGCCTCTAGGCTTGTCGAGAAAGTAGGCAACTCTTCTCCCCATGCGATGAGTGTTATTTTTGCTACCTATCAATCAATACAAGTCATTGTTGATGCGCAAAAGGATCATGGTTTAGCAGCCTTTGATTTGATTATTTGTGATGAGGCGCATAGAACAACGGGGGCTTCATTAGGAACTGACGACAATGAATCTGATTTTATCAAGGTTCATGATAACAGTCTTATTCGAGGCAAGAAACGTCTCTATATGACAGCAACGCCTCGTATCTTTAGTGACCATGCCAAAAGGCGTGCTGATGAGGTTGATGCTGTTTTAGCCTCTATGGATAATGAAGCCATTTATGGAAAAGTGCTTTATACCTACAGTTTCACCGATGCGGTCAAGAATGAACTGTTAACCCCTTATAAGATTATTGTTTTGGGTGTTGATGAGGGGGAAATCAGCAAAACCATGGAGATGCCTACCACAAGTAAAGATTATGAACTTACTTTAGATTATAGAACAAAAATTGTTGGCTGTTATCAAGCTTTAACCAAACTGGATC
The DNA here is from genome assembly GCF_042196985.1 of Bartonella sp. AA97HXZ. NCBI lineage: Bacteria > Pseudomonadati > Pseudomonadota > Alphaproteobacteria > Hyphomicrobiales > Bartonellaceae > Bartonella > Bartonella sp. AA97HXZ. The sequence goes on from NZ_JBHIRC010000004.1 coordinate 4,017, forward strand.
TAAAAGCTGATCTTGGAGATGATACGAGCCCCATGCGTCGGGCTTTGGCTTTTTGTAAAGATATCAAGACCTCTAAAAATATCCGTGATACCTTCCAAGGAAAAGGGGTTAAGCGGATTTTCAATAGACTTTATCAAAACCACCCCGATACGCCCCGTCTGATCTGTGAAGTTGATCATATTGATGGGAAGGATGGCGCCAAGGAACGGACAAGAAAACTGGATTGGTTGGAAGAAAATGTGGGGGAAAATCATTGCCGTGTACTTACCAATGTAAGATGTTTGTCTGAGGGGGTGGATGTGCCTACCTTGGATGCGGTGATGTTTTTACACCCGCGTAAAAGCCAAGTCGATGTGATACAGGCGGTAGGACGTGTGATGCGGCGCGCTCCAGGCAAGAAAAGAGGCTATATCATTTTACCCGTTGGGGTGCCGGCTGGGATTGACCCCGAAAAAGCTTTAAAGAACAATCCAAAATACAGTGTTGTTTGGCAAGTTCTCGATGCCCTGCTTTCTCATGATGAGAATTTTAGTAAAACGCTTAATCAGATGAATTTAGGACAAGATGTAAGCCCTATTTTAGAGATTATAACGGTTTCTCAAAATATGGATTTAGAGAATGTCACCACGGTTGTTGACGATATCCCTCTTCAAGCAAAACCAGAGCATACGAGCGCAAGCAATGTCTCTCCAATTCGTAAATCGCTTTCCACGCATCATGGACAAACAAGCTTCAATTTTGTGGCGGCATTTCCTAATGCTCTTAAAACGGTTTTGATTAAAAGATCAACCTTCTCTGATTATTGGGGCATATGGGCGAACAATGTTGCTGAGATTGCACAAAACCATATCAATCATCTTAAAGATATTCTTTCTGATGAGAAAGGCAAAGCGCGGTGTGCTTTTGATGCGTTTCATAAGGAATTAAAGAGCAATTTAAACGACAGTATTACGCAAGAGGAAGCGCTTGAGATGTTAGGACAACATCTTGTGACGCGTCCCGTGTTTGAAGCTTTGTTTGAGGGCAATGAATTTGTCCAGAACAATAGCATCTCACAAGCGATGGAAAGAATTTTAGCTGAGTTGGATAAAACCGATATCAAGCAAGAGTCTTTAGAACTCCAAGGGTTTTATAACAGTGTAAAATTCCGCGCCTCTGGGATAACCGAACCCCAAGCAAGACAAAACCTTATTATCAAACTCTACGAGGATTTCTTTTCCAAGGCATTTAAGAAAACCACGGATAGGCTTGGGATTGTTTATACGCCCGTTGAGGTTGTTGATTTTATCATTCATTCTGTTGATGATGTGTTGCGGAATGAGTTTGGAAAAAGCTTGGGGTCACGGGGTGTCTCCATTCTCGACCCTTTTACGGGAACTGGAACCTTTATCACACGGCTTTTACAATCCAATCTCATAAAATCAGAGGATATGGAATATAAATTCCGTCATGATATCCATGCCAATGAGATTATTTTGCTTGCCTATTACATAGCAGCGATTAACATTGAATCGACTTATCATAGTCTTATGAAAGGCGAATATATCCCTTTCAAACATATTGGCTTAACCGATACGTTTCGGATGCTTGAAGAGAAGAATCTTCTACAGGAATTATTTAAAGAAAACAGTGAATATTTAGAGCATCAGAAAAATCTAAATATTGAAGTTATCTTTGGTAACCCGCCTTACTCGGTAGGACAAAAAAGCGCTAATGACAATGCAAAGAACACTCCCTATCCCATATTAGATGACCGTATCCGTGAAACTTATGCTGCTCAATCTAAAGCTACTAATATACGAAAGCTTTATGATAGTTATATTCGTGCTATTCGCTGGGCTAGTGACCGTATTGCTGATGCTGGGGTAATCGGATTTGTTTCTGGTTCTGGTTACATAGAAAAATCGATAATGGACGGTTTACGAAAATCTTTAGCCAAAGAATTCACGAGCATTTATGTGCTTAATTTACGGGGGGATATACGTAAAAATATGTTAAGCAATGGAGCAACTCAAGAAGGAGAGAATGTTTTTGGTAGTGGTAGTATGACTGGTATTGCGGTAACGCTATTTCTCAAAAATCCCAGTACTATTGGACCTTGTAAAATTTACTATCATGACATTGGTAATAATCGCACGATAAAAGAAAAACTTACAGCTCTCGAATACTTTGGTAGTATTGGTGGTATTACACGTGAAGACGGTTGGAAAATAATTACACCAGACAAACATGGGGATTGGCTTGGTAAACGTGATGAGAGTTTTAAAACATTTTTGGCTATAGGTGACAAAAAAGGGCATGGTAAAAAGTTCTTTGAAATGTTTTCTCTTGGGATCGTAACCAATCGTGATGCGTGGGCATATAACTCAAGTCGTGAAACTTTAAAGAAGAACATGAGTCATATGATTGCCTTCTATAACAGCGAAGTGGAACGTTTTAATGATGTCTATCCGCATGCTGATCGCAAAATACGTAAAAATGCTATCGACAATTTCGTCAATACGGATGCAAGAAAAATCAGTTGGAGCCGTGCTCTTAAACAAGATTTGGCAAAAGGAAAGATTTTTAAATTTGAAGCTACATGCCTTATGCAAAGTTTATATCGTCCTTTTACGAAGCAATGGCTTTATTATAACCAAAGTTTCAATGAAATGGTTTTACAAATGCCGCGGATATTCCCTATGGGAAAAACTGTTGAAAATAGAGTGATATAAGTGGCTGCTATAGGAGCAAGGAGTGGTTTTTCTGTACTTATGGCTAAAGATTTGCCTAATCTTAATATGATGGATGGTGGTAACCAATGTTTTCCACGTTATATTTACGAAGATACTACGGTTTCAAAAAGTAAAAGTGAAAAACAATCCCATTTATTTGCAAATTCTACAGAAGCAAGCGTAACAGCTGATTTACAAAAGCGTGATGCCATTACGGATGAAGGGCTAACATATTTTAAAGCTGCTTATCCTAATGAAACTATCACTAAAGATGATTTGTTCTATTATGTTTACGGTTTACTTCATTCAGAAGATTATCGTGCCCGTTATGCTCATAATTTATGTAAAGAGTTGCCTCGTATCCCGTGTGTAAAGAGTGCTGATGATTTTTGGAAGTTTGTAACAGCTGGGCGTGAACTGGGTCATTTGCACGTAAACTATGAAACTGTAGAGCCGTATCCAGTGACCTTTAAAAAAGGTAATCCAAAAGTTACAGAGATCTCTAATCCCGAAAAATTCTATTATGTGACTGAAATGAAATTCGCAAAAGCAGGTAAAGAGAAAGATAAATCAACTGTTATTTATAATAACAATATCACAATAACAGATATCCCTCTTGACGCTTATGCGTATATCGTTAATGGTAAACCCGCTCTTGAATGGGTTATGGGGCGTCAATGTGTAAAGACTGATAAAAAGAGTGGCATTGTTAATGATGCCAATCGCTATGCTGTTGAAACCGTTGGCAACCCTGCCTACCCTCTAGAATTGTTTCAAAGGGTTATTACCGTAAGTTTAGAAACAATGAAAATCGTAAAAAAACTACCAAAATTAGAAATTAAAGAAACTGAATAACTTATAAAGCATGCTCACATAATGGGTATGATAAACTCATAAGGGGTATAGAACATAGCGATTAATCTATACCTCTCTTGTTAAGTTGATTACCTACCATCTTAAAAGGAGTGTTTATATGCGTTATTCTAAAAAGAAATCCCATCTTAAAGTGAATAGGCTCCTTTTGAATTGCCTTTAAAAGATTATATCGTAATCTAAAATGAGTGCTTTATGCTTTTCAAAAGCTTTGTTTAAAGAGAGTTATGTATATTCATTTTCTTATATTACTTATAGGTTTTGAAGGTGTAAAAACCGTCACCCCCCCCCCTCAAAACGTATATTATTAGTTGAATTTATAGGTTGTATTATCAATATAGATTGTTTTTTTAAGATCTGTAAAATCTTAACCTATTGAAATATATTGATTTTAATTTTCTCTCATTAAAAAAATAATATAGGCTCTAAAAAGAACTGACAACACTGACATGGTCTATTAAAAGGGACTTTGCTAATCTTTATAATGATCAGTTTCTATTGAGATGTTTTCATAACAGTCTATAAATTACAATTATCCTATTTATCAACTAGTTGTATAACATCATCTAAGGTATAAGTTTTCATGAATCTTCCCCTGCATACTCTTTAATTCTTTTGCAGAGAAATTCATAAAAATTACTTGCGTAATATTCAGAATCTTCAGATGTATACTTGAGATAGAGTGGGCATTCACCATCCCGAAACTGCGTATAATCAAAATAAAAGGTTTCACCAAAATCAGTTGTGCAGATAACAAGTTGTTTGGGGTCCGTAAAGCCATCTCTTCTATCGAGCAAATTTCGGTAAACAATATCACCAGCAGGAATACCTGCACATATTTCATAAATACTGAATATTTCTTCACCTCCAATTTCTCCTCCTCCATAATTTTTTAAAAAATTCTTATAGGAAGAGGTAAATTGTAAACCAAGAGTGTTCTCAGCTGTTTTAATCCGTACATCATCAGGGGCATTATCTTGAGTACCAAAATTAATAACATGACTATGCATATCAACATATTGTGCAACATCTGATAAAGTATAACTTTTCATAAATTTTTCTCCATAAGTCACAGCGTGTTTTTACTCATAATGAGTGCTCCTAATGATCAATCTTTTTCTACTATAGCCAATGGAATTGAGATGAGATTGATAAAATCATAAGAGATATGTTCTTGACGGAGCTCTTTTCTCATCTGTCTCTGTACAATCATCTCGCATTTACAATATATGATGGAATTAAAGGAGGTGATCATTAAAGTTTAGAGAGCGCCTTTTAGGGATATTATTTCAATATTTGCAATAATTACTCTTTCTTTTTTCCTACTTAGGAATTTTTTTTGAAATCCAACAAATAACTTTTCTGATAAAATTTGTCTTTGGATTCATAGGAGCAACCAAACTCCTGCCTTGATAAAATGAGTAGAGAACCTCAACGAGAGGACTATCTTGTTCTTGTGTCACAGGATGTAACATAATAGGTCTAAAATCGACTCCAATAGGTGCTCTTCCTGATACCATTCTTTCCACATTTGTACCCGTTACTATCTGTCCTTCTTCTTTCCAAGAAGAAACTGTTTCGGGCTCAAACAGTTCATCTTCCTGATAAACTTTTTGACTTTTAAATTCCACCGGCTCAGCTGCCCCCATACTTTTTTTCTTTATCCATTTCATGATTCATAATCCCCTCGATTTTTTCAAAATAATCAATTTATTCTTTGTTCTAAATAGACTTAATAAACTCTCCTTCCAAGAGCGAGGTTATTCCTCGCTAGAAAGCTCTGAGTGATCATCAAAATCTTTTGCTACCCGTTCAATCAAAGCGTAGCTCACTTGCTTCACCTTTGCTACTTCTTTGGCTAAAGCTAATGCACGTTCAAGGTGGGTTTTGTTGATGCTCTCGTCAAAGCCTAGGTGATCACCTGCCGTAAAGCTTTTCTGATAAGATTGTAAGGTCTCAACATCACCCAATAAAGCAAGAGCGCCAAGATGAAGTAAAGCATAATCCGTATCGTTTGCTTTAGACGTGGCGCCTTTTTCCCAAGGAGCAGTACCATAATCAGAGCGAAGTCTTTTAGAAAGGTCAATGTCTGTTACCGCCCATTCTAAAGCATCATCAAGCGCCTGTGTTAAACGATCCGTAGTGACTTCTGGTTCAAAGATTTCTAATCCCTTGGCTTCAAAATTAAGCTGTATATCTGGAATATCTTCCGTGTAGGTAGGATCAATGAATTTACAAGCGGTGGAAAGAATGCCCGTGCTAATCATAAAGGCGCTATCAAATTGCGGACAATCTTTGGCAATTTCGTCGTTATAAAGAATATCTACTTCACGATCAGCCAATTGATAGCTTGCCATATGGTCATTCTCATTGATTTTCTCGGTTGACCAGCCTAAGCTTTTTAAAAGTGCATGAGCACTTTCCATGGTGAGACGATCATCATTGTCATCCACTTCATCCACTTCCTCTGCCACTTCAACAGAAGTTGTTTTAGAAGCAACAGATGCTATTTGCGGATCCAAGCTCAAAATCGGTGCATTTTTCGGAAAACCTGCTCGATAACCCCGCGCAAGAGTGAGGAGATTATCAATTCTATATTTTGAGATTTCTTCCACAAAACCTAAAGGATTTCCCTTTCTAAAATTCTCCTTATAAGATTTGAGCTTTTCAACATCCCCAATCAAAACAAGCGCAATAAGGTGACGCGCTACAAGATCAAGTTCACTGTTTGTTGGCAAAGCCGCATAATCATAGATGATTTGATTCACATTTTGCCGATCAGCCCATTCAAGAATATCCGCACTGATCTGTTTCAGCTTGCCTTCATCCAATTCAGTACTAGAAACTGTATAAACTTCTTCTGCTTCTTTGATGGCTATATATTGAGGCATATTATAGAAAATTTCTCTATGAGCAGTGGAAAAACCAAGTGTTGAAAGGGAAGCCTTAAATGCAACAATTGGCTCTTCTTCATCACTTTGAAGACTGTACATTATATTGATGATACGGTCTTTACTGATAAAATAGGTATTACGATCATAGTTTTTATCACGATAAACTGTCCAACCCATTTCTTTTAATTGCTCAGCAACCTTATTGAAAGTAATCAAAGCTTTCGGACCAAGGTGTGCTTCTGCTGCTTCTCGCTCATTAAGGATTTTCAGATGTTTTTCAGAAAATTCAACGGCATGGTTAACATATTTTTTTACTTCATTATCATCCAAATGTTCAGAAATCGTACCTACTTCTAAAAATTTTTGATAAGATTTCAGGATATCAATTCGACCTGTCAACGCTAAACAAGCCAAATGCCAGACTATACGTATATTGTAGCTATACTTTTGAACACGTGTTTTGCTTTCTATTGACGCTTGTAAATCTTGGGCACGTGCCCACTGTATCACCCGCTCAGAGATTTTTGTCAACTCTTGCTCATCTAATGTCTCTACACAAATATCAATGCCTTTATCAACCCCACGAAAATTCTCTCCTCCAATCGTATTAAAAGATCGATAAATATCCGTAGGTCGTACAAGATTACGTTGTCTACAAAAATGAATATACAAGCAAGCCAAAGAAATTTCTTCATTAGATATTTCAGCTTCGAGATGAATATTGTACTGATCATAGAGATGTACAAAGCCAAAATCTAACTTAATAAAACGATCCGGCAAAACCAACCACATTTTACCAAGCTCTGTGGCAAACCACCCTTGAATTTTAAAAATGCGAGTTGCTGCTGTAAGACTCATCGACCACTGTTTAGGTTTTTTACGCGCTAAAATGTCATCTAACTCCCCGTTTTTATAAGCTTGCGCAAAAAGAATGAGGCGCTCAATCCACCCTATTGTTTTGTAATCTGAAAATTCTGGTACATGTAATTGGGGTGTAAACTTAGAACTTTTTAAAGCCTCAATATCACCAAGTAATGCTTCTGCAACAGCAGAATGATTGGCTGCTTTTTCACGTAATTTTTGTTCAATATCTTGTGCTTTCGCCCAAGCGATAACCCTATTTAAAGATTCCTTAACATGGCTTTCTGAGAGATCTGAAGCTGTAACATCGAAATCCTCTTTCGCAGAAAACAGCGTATCTTCATACTTATCCTGTGATACTTCACCACTAGCATATTCCCAAGCAAGGCAATAAGCAGCAGTGGTAAGATCAGCCGATAGCCGAAACTTTCCCCCATCCTCTCCATAATCTACAACATCATAACTAATGCCTACAATGCGATCGGGAAGATGATAATGCGCAAACATACTACCATCTTCAGCACGATAAGGTTCCCAGCCAAGCGTTTTTAAAATCTCTGTCACGTCTTTAGTTCGCATCGCTATTCACTTTCATTCAAAAAGTCCTGGATAATGAAAAACGTTAACGTCAGTTTTGTCTAACTTATTATTCAATTGTTCTTTAATCCATTTTCTATTCTCATTTTCCAATTCTTTCTTACTTCCTTTAAAATCTTTGAAATCTTTTTGATATTTTTCTAAGAACTCTTTGTTTTCTTTAAGAAATTCCGTAAACTTGCCTTTTGTGGGCTCTGCATTTCCTTCTTTATATGCCTCTTTTAAAATCTTTTGTTGTTCACTTAATTTAGAATTCTTCCCCGTTTTTACCTCGCCAATTTTTATTTTACCATTCTCTATATAAACAATATCCGCACGAGATCTTACTACCCCCTTATCCGTCTTAGTTTTGAATACTATTTCTGTTTTGCATGTTCTACATCCTTCATCATTTAATTCTTGTTTTTTCTCATCGCGTTTTTTATCATGATGCTTCCTGACTTGTTCAAGTATGTTACCCTTTCCATCATTATTGTTTTGTGGTTCTTTATTGTTTCCGTTTTTTTTCTTATTTTTACTTTCCTTCTGAGAATCTTTATTTTTTTCTTCTTGTGAGTTTTGATTTGTTTTTTCGCTATCTTCTGCAGAATTTTTCGATGCAAACCAATAGGTAAGGAAATCAGCTATAGCGGTTCTATTGTTAGGAGATTGAACAATAGTTGCTCCACCAGCCATAAAAAGAGACAGAGCTGCCAACTCTTGTGGCGTAAGCGACACAATGAACGCTACAGCAGCTGCTACCGCAGGAAGAAAATTATTTTCGGCAGCATTACCTGCGGCATCAGCGCCAGTATTGACATCACCACCAGCAAGGGCAGCAGCAAAGCCCCCCGCTATGCGCGCGATATCAATGGCATGATCATTAAAATCAGAAAACTGTGCTTCAATCTTTGCATTGATACGCGCTTGTTCTTCTGCCGTTGGAACACGACCATCCAATGCTGCTATTTCTTTTTGTATAAAATTTTTGGTCGACAGTTTAAACTGGAGCATAGCAGTGGCTTCGCCCACAGCACCCCCCACAGCACCGGCAGAGCAAGCACCGCTCGCAACAGCGCCTTTTAAGCAGCCAAGACCGGCGTGGGCAACGATCTGTGTGACCGTGTCTATTTTGCCTTCAGCCTTGGCGGTACCGATTTCTTCCGCCAACGATTTGCCAACCGTATCAGACAGGGCGATGCGCAGATTGTTAAAAAAGTTCTTGTCAAAAGAGCCACCCTCAAGAGCCGTTTGCACGCCTGTGCCAATGGCGGCTTTGATCAAGTTCTTTTCCGCTTCACGGGTGATGCGATCAACCAGAGGAGCCGTTTTGGGCAAGGATTGCCCAACACCAGCCATTTCGGTTAGTTGGCTGGTTAAGCCTGCTGTCAACATCGACGAGACAATGCTGAGAACATTCTTTGAAGAGCCAAGCTCATGCAAGGCACCGGCAATATTGCCGCGATTATTGACAAGAGCCACAGCGCTTTTGTTAATCAGCGCTTGGACACCAGCCTGTATCGCCGCATTCATGGCGGTGCTCGAGCCAAGCCCCAAAGCACCGGTAATGGCACTGGCAGCGCCCGAGGCTGCTCCACCCGTAACCGCCGTGACAGCCAAGGCCACAAGAGCTGCACCGGCTTCTGTCAGCCCTTGGGCTTTATAATCCCAGTCTTTAAATTCAGCCTTAACTGCTTGCCAATCAACTTTCCTTACAAATCTTAATCAACCCAAAGTAATAAGCAGTGTGTCGTATGGAAAATTAAAAACAAAAACCGAATGAAGAAAATGCACTTGAGACTTGCATATGGCTTCACAGGTTTATTGCTGTAAAAGCTTCAAATGATGATATCTCTAATACTTTTCGCTTGTTCTCTTGTGGTAGCTTCCACATGCAAAAATATATGGACTATAATACCTCTTCTCAAGCTGATCAAACTGAACTCAAAGGTATTTCCTTATTGATTTTGAAAGAGTCCTTAAAACGCATTTTGCAGAGCAACGTAGAAAGCATGTCTAAAAAAATCATTCCAAGAGCAACAGATTTTTCTAAGTATTGTGAAGAGATTGAAAAAGACCTTCTTTCACGCACCAAAACTCTTCATGAACTAATGATAGGAGAGTTTAAAATAGATTTCTAAAAAGTAGCAAAATAGTGAAAAGTGCAGATCATTTTTGGATTGGATATGCATTTAAAGAGTGATTAAAAAGTTTTTTTAATGTACAATATATTTCTAGAAGCTAAAATAGCTCTATAGTATCAAATTTATAAAGTAAATAAATCCATTAATACAAATTAAGGATTTTAGGATACGCGAATTTCAAAATATTTGTTTTTTAAAACATGAGTAGCCAGCATCAGCGCAAAAAATGTTGCGGCAGGTATGATTCCCTTTCGTGTACTTTTGAAATAACAGAGCTTTTCTTTAATCTTTATGAAAGGGTTGCCAGTGCGATGGGCTTTGTTGAAAGGTGGATTTGGGTATCAAAATGCAAGCAAGAGTTTGGGATTATGGAGCTCTGTGTTTAAAGCTATCATCAACTATAGATAAATCATAGACGAGGTTAACTAAAATATTAAAAGCAACTGGATGCAATAGAAGACATTGCTATTAAAAGAAAAGCAAATGCTAAAAAGACTAAAAGGTAGTTTGTGTTTTTATATCAGAAAATAATTTAAGAAATTGAGATCATAATTTTTTCACAGGAAATAAATATGTTTACAGATAAGAAGAGAAAAGCCTTGTTTGGCGTTATAATTTTTATATTTGTATGTTTTTTAGGAATAAGAAAAAATCTTGACTTTATTCAGGGTATTTTGACATTCGCGTCTATTTCTTTGGTGATCGTAACAACTGTTTTTGCAATTTTATGCAATTCTAATATCCCTTCTGAGTTGCAAAACAACCCACAATATAAATGCGGCAATACAACAGGTTGGAAGAGATTAACATGTGAATTACATCAGTATATGCACAGTCTCCTAAAGTTAATAATTTTAGCGCTTGTCGTTTTAATTTTCCCAAGTAGTTATAAAGAAACTGTTTCTTTGCCTGTCATTTCTAAGTACGTGGAACACAAGTTTTCTTTTTCATTGGATACCATACTTTGGTACTTAGATATTGCTCTTGGATATTCAAATATTATAATTTGGTACTTTTTTTTAGTCTGTGTGTTCTTTCTTATGTTGCGTACACGCAGTTTAATAAATATATCTATTTACACGCTACAGTGCTCTATTAAAGAGATACAGTAAAACTTACGATTTCATGCTTTAATTTTTCTTTTATATGACCTTCATTATACATACCATTATCATTTTTACTTGTTTTAATAGCAAATTTATGTTGAAAAGTTTCAGTATTAAAGATTATATCAAAATTATTATGTGTCTTTCCAACAAAACTTATGTTTTTAAATGCTGGATTTAATTTATATTTTTTAAAAAGATTCAAAAAATAATTCTTTAAATTATTTTTTTCTTTAAATTTGATACCCAAGTCAAGTTCCATTTCAGAATAATCATCCGTGGGAAATTCACCCAACAAAATTTTAGCCATCTTTAGCAAGTTGTCTTCTGATTGCATTGCAAAAAAATCTAATTGTTTTGGTTGGGTATATTTCAGTTTTATTTCTTTAATTAAAAGCAATTTTTTTTCGAACTCTTCCTTACCAAAAATATCAGGTGAGATATCAATCGTTTTCGGGGGAAAAGATTTTTTGTAGTGTAGATGCAAGAATTTGTTTAACTCTTTATTTGAAGAAAAAAGAGTAAACTCTATAGGAATTAAAATTCCAAAATATTGCTTATTCTGTTCAACATATTTTCTAGGACGTGGGTTAGGAATATTCTGAAAGTCATTTTCAGAATCAATCACTTCTGGGTTATAAGGACTATTTTCTCCCGTTAAAACATAAATCCAATAGCAGATCTTCGAGTTCACAGAAAACTTTTCGATTATTAAGGTGGCACATTGATTATCACAGTTAAAATCGTATCTTCCTTCCTCTAAAAATTTATCAGCATCATTGATATTAACTAGTTCTGAGGCTGGATCTATTTTATATTTATAAGAAAGGAAGTTAATGGTATTCATAAAGTTAACATAATTACAATGTCTATGTCTTATCGGGTGGTAGATGTTGCCTAAGTTATCTTAGTGACTATGGGAGTGTAGTGTATCCCAAATATACTGCGTCGTTTAGAATCGTTTGGCTGAAAATTGAGGCTATAAAATTTTAATTGCAAAAGCAATACGAACTTTAGAGAACTCTGCAGTGAGAGCTACTTAGATTTTTAAAATATGGGCTCCCCCTTCCCTGCTTTTAAGTGGAGGAGAAATCAGTGCATTGAACGAAGCATAGCATCACGTAAAATGGCGTTAATCCGCGTTTGATATCCTTTCCCTTGACTTTTAAAGTCACGCTAGTACGTCTGAATCCACACGCACAGTTGTGACAGTTTTCATGGGTTTACAGAATGGATTGAAAACGGCGTCTTTCCAGAACTCATCATTGAGTGACAGAATATCTCTATGATCAATTGCACTATCCGACATTACAGCCAATTTATCAATTTCAACTCTCTGTTCATCTGTCAAAGCCGATAAGTTACCTACCTCGATTTTATAACGAACTTTCTTCTTTATAACGTTTCTTTTCTTTCGAGTTGGCTCTCTGTGCTGAAATAATACGGATTACCTCTATGCCATCTTTATCGTCATGGACAGTATGCACTACGAATAGTAATAAAAAAACTCCACAAGCACTAAAGCTTGCTAACCGTACTCTCCATTTTCAACACGGTCTTGTTTAGCCATGGAGAATAGATCAGAAAAAACATATGCAGCTATTTCAAAACTTTACACGGTGCTTTCTAAGATTACTTTTTGTTTTAGCTTCATTCCATTCAAATCTCATTTTTATACCTTATATTAATACATTTATAAGGGTATTATATACATCAAGAGTTTTAGATGAACACTTAATTATCCATGTTTTTGTACAATTAATATAATTTAATAATTTAAAAATTAGTGATTAATTAACTAAAAATATTAAAAAAATAATAAATTATTCTAAGGCTTTATGCATATAATATGCAAATCGAATAAAACTTACAAGCATGTTGAATAAAATGATATTAATTGGCTATTTGAGAGCTGCTCCTGAAAGAAAAAAGAATTTTGGTGCCGCAACATTCAATTTTCGTATGGCTACCTCTGAGAGCTATGCAGATAAAAATACCAATAAAAAAGTAGACAAAACAGAATGATATTCCGTAGTGCTTTTTAATCTACATACATTTGGAAAAACTTGTTCTTCAGTACAAAACTGCCCCTTTTTCCGAATGAATGAGAGGAACGGTTTTTTTAATGGTCAACGCTACAAAGGATGTAATCAGCACTTTCAAGAAACCACTAACAAAAAAACCTAATGAACTTATTAAAACTGTCAGCAAAGGGACCTGTGTCATATAAGCCACCCATGGTATTCCAAAAGAATAGACTATCCCAATGCCACCCACGGTATTTATCACAAATAATATTATAAAATTTAACCGGTGCCAAAATAATTCTACCATAAAGCCAATAAAAAATGCAGCAAATGGAAAACTAATCAGATAACCACTCGTAACTCCTGAAAAAACACTAATTCCACCACGACCACTAGGCAATAGAGGTAACCCAATCGCAATAAGAACAAGGAAAAGAAGTGATGCTAAAGCTCCCCTTTTCGCTCCAAGTATAGAGCCTGCTAACATCGGAGCCATAGACTGAGCTGTAATAGGGACACCCAGCAAAAAAGGAAGATAAATAGGAGGAAAAAGACTCAAAACAGCGTAAATAGCGGCAAATAAAGCAATATAAACTAAATCTTTTGTATTCACTGAATTATTCCTTCACTAGGGAAAAGCTTTCGTTATTGTTGTATAATTAATAAAAAGTATCAGATTTATAAAAGTACACTTTAAATGCCTTAGATATAGAGAAAAATACTATAATAATTTATTTTAATAACATCACTTATATGAATCATATTAGATTCTACAATGTTTAATTACATCATAAATTACTATATTTAAATTCGATAATAGTGATATATGAATATTATATAATAACAATATAACAAAATAATACATTTATTTTAGTTATTATGCTTTGAATGAATGAGAGGAACAGATCTTTTAATCGCGAGTGCAATAAAGGATGCAATCAACACTTTTAAACAATCGCCTATCAAAAAAACTGATGAAGCCATTAAAACCTTCAGTAAAGAAACTTTGGTCATATACGCTGTCCATGGAACACCAAAAGAATAAACTATCCCAATGCCACCAAAAGTATTTATTATAAATAATGTTATAAAATTTAACCGCTGCCAAAACAACTCTACCATTAAACCAATAAAAAATGCGGCAAATGGAAAACCTATTAAATAACCACTTGCAATTCCTGAAAAGACACTGATTCCACCACGACCACTAGGCAACAGAGGTAATCCAATCGCAACAAGAACAAGAAAAAGGAGTGACGCTAAAGCACCCCTTTTTGCCCCAAGAATAGACCCTGCTAGCATCGGTCCCATCGATTGAGCTGTAATAGGTACCCCTAGAAGAAAAGGAAGATAAATAGAAGGAAAAAGGCCCAAAATAGTATAAATAGCGGCGAATAAAGCAATATAAACTAAATCTTTTGTATTCATTTAATTCTTCTTTTTTTACTATAAAAACTCTGATTATTACGAGATGCTGTATCAATAGTATCAGCATCATAAGAACGCGCTTCCAATGCTTCAGCCACTTCTGACGCCATTCTTATAGTCCGTATAATTAAAGGTATCGCAAGAGCGACAATGTTAGTATTAAGTCCTCGTGCTTGCTGTGCTTCATGTACCTCATTAAACTTTTCACTCAAAAGAGGAATAAACCTGATCGCCATAGAGATAACCATACTCACTTTTGATGGATTTATACCAAAACAACGAAAAGGCTGGAGGCCTGCTTCAATTGCATCCACCATATCTGATACTTTTGTTGTGAATGAAATAACTGATGATAAAGAAAAGAGGATAACAAGACGTAATATGACCTCAACCCCCGTAAGCCAACCGCTAAAAATAGTTTGAAATACAAATAGAAGAACTAAAAGCAATCCCATCGATTTAAATTGCTTTATCACAGTTTTGAAAGGGATCTTGGCGACTCTATAGAATAAGATGACAAACAACAAAAATAAACCAAGAAGCGCTATGGAAGAAACCATTATTATAAAAGTTCCACAGGCCGTAAGAAATAATAACTTAACTCCAGGACTTAACCTATGAATAAATGTATCCCTCGGAATATATAAACCGATCATGACATTCTTCTTATATACTCCTTTATAGCAACAAAAGGTACATCATCAATTGCTATCTCCCCCTTATCAAAAACCAGCACTCTATCAAACTTTTTCAAAAACTCTAAATCATGCGATACAACTATTGCCGTTTGCGGTAATTCTTCTATCACTTGCGTAACGCGATGCTTATTTCGCAAATCAAGTAATGTCGTCGGCTCATCAAAAATAATGTAGTCTGGTTTCATTGCAACTACACTAGAAATAGCAACAAGTTGTTTTTGCCCACCACTTAATAAATGGACAGCGTGATTTCTGAAATTTTGAAGTTCATAGCGCTGTAAAATTTCATCTACACGCTCCTTAATTTCATCTTTATTAAGCTTTAAATTTTTGAGACCAAAGGATAAGTCCTCTTCAACTAATGGTAAAACAATCTGATTATCGGGATTTTGAAAAACAAATCCAACTTTACGCTTTACTGCTTTTGCATCGCGTTTGGTATCAAGCCCATCAACGCTTACAAAACCATGAGATGGTAATTGGAGCCCATTAATAAGGCGAACAAATGTACTTTTTCCAGAACCATTCGCACCTATAATAGCAACTCGTCTTTCGGTAAGCTGTACACTAATATTTCTTAAAACACACAAATCACCAAAAACTTGTGTTACCTCATCAAATTTTATAATCCCCAAGGCTTATTCCAATCAATCCCTTTTATTAGCTCTTCTTTCTCTATCGCTTCAGTTTATAACCTAAAAGTAATAACAAGCACCATAGAGGAATAATAATGACTGCCAAACTCATATCAGGCATCTGTACAGGAATATATGCTTCAAGGAAAGGCACGCTTATTCCTATCATATCAAAAAGTCGAGTCATCAATCCATTTTTCCCAAAACCACTGACAAACATAATGCCAAATAATAAAGCAAGAAAGCAGAGGCAAAGATAGTTAGCGTAAGGATATAAACCAAACGCATAAATAAAATCGCCCTTTCTGTTCTTATGGGCATTGCGAAATTTCAAATGAACAATAACAATAATAGCCCAAGTAATCACTGCTGCTGCAGTTGCAAGAGCCATGATCCGCATGAAACTATTATCAGGAATAAGAGCATTAACAACGACAATCAACGCCGTACATAATGATGAAAAAAGGATAGCAATATAAGGAACACGAGCAGCACTCAGTTTACTAAAAATATGTGGTGCATTTTTTTGTACAGCTAAACTATAAAGCATACGGCCATTAGAATAAATGCCACTATTGTAAACAGAAATAGCAGCCATAATCACCACAAAATTCAAAATATGACCAGCAGCAGGAATTCCTATAGTCTCGAAAATTGTGACAAAAGGACTACCATTTTTTCCAATCATATTCCAAGGGCTGATTATCATAATAATGCTGATAGAACCAATATAAAAAATTATAATCCTCCACATAACTTGACGAATAGCCGCTGGAATTGTTTTTTGTGGATTAGATGCCTCTCCAGCAGCAATACCAATAAGCTCCGTTCCTCCAAAAGAAAACATTACTACAGAAGTTGCTAAAACAACCCCTACTGCTCCATAAGGGAAAAACCCGCCATGGTCCCAAAGATAATGAATATTCGCTTGATTTTCCCCTAGTCCAGTGACAATGAGAAAAATTCCAAAAATAATCATACCAATAACAGCAGCCACTTTGATCAAAGCGCAAGCAAATTCAAATTCTCCATAAAAACGAACATTAAACAAATTAACAAATGTAACAAATAAAAGAACAATGAAAGATGTCTTCCAATGATCAATCAAAATCCAATGATCAAGGTAAAACCCTATCACTGTAAGTTCAGCCATGCTCACAAGAATATAAAGAAACCAATAATTCCAACCTGTTATGAAACCAGCTAATCTCCCCCAATATTTATAAGCAAAAAAACTAAATGCTCCTGAAGACGGTTCTTCTACTGACATTTCACCAAGCATTCGCATAATGAAATACATAATAAGCCCGCCGACAAGATAAGATAAAATAACTGAGGGACCAGCTAATTGAATTGCCTCGGTTGACCCATAAAAAAGTCCTGTCCCAATAACGCCACCCAAAGCAATCATTTGAATATGGCGATTTTGAAGGCTACGCTTCAATTCCTCGTGCTTTTTTTCAGACATCATGCCTCACTACTTTTGTTGAACTTAACCTCAACTTTTATTGAAAAATTAGGCACCTCTTTTAAAAAACACAAAACAAACGTAAACTTATTTTCTTATCATAATGCAACTCCTTATTTTTTTGTGCATTATACGTATGTCCGGTTGAAGTTTTAAGAAAAAATATGCTCCACCCTTTATTTAAATTAATGTCCTTCATTTTCGTTACACTAACCATTATAGTATTGGTCATTGATAACGCACACTCTGTAATCACATCACATTGGACAACAACCCCCTTTAATAAAATTTTAACAAGCCTTCTGCAAACAGATATCTATCACCTTAATCAATCTCTATGCAAGGTAATGCCTGATTTTCTGTCCTCAATTTGCATTACTCTCACTTATTTACCCGCATGGTCTATCTTTGGTGCTTTAGCAATAGTATTTTGTATCTTAAATTACGAAAAACAAAAGCCTTTTCACAAAATATCATATACATATAACGAAGAGTACATTTGATCTTGAAAAAAACTTCTAGAGCTCTCTGTACTATAACATAATCGATGTCGCTTAAAACCCCCCACTCTATTAAAACAACTGAAGATCACTTGATCATCAGAAAAAATTAAAACACTTCATTATAAATATAGGCGCTCACTATGATTTCTATAGATAACGATAACATCACTTTATTTGTATCAATTTAAAAAAATTAGCGAATAAATCTACCTCCCATCTATAAGAAAACTCTGTACAGAAAAAACTTAAAATATCGCAGTTCATATATTTTTCTATAGCTGCTTCTTTAATACTCTACAAAAACTTTTCTTAATTTTCGTACTAGAAACCCCATATAAAAAAACGTCTTCTAATATCAGCTCTCCTTATAAGATTGGAACTTATTAAAATTAATGAAGAAGCTTATAAAAATTATTCTACAAGTCTAACAAAATGCGTGAAATAAAGACTCATCTGTAAATAATTGCAATTGTGATAAAAAATATTTCGCACCTTCTCCCTATTGAGAAAATGGTAAGATAACAGCTTCAGTAACACTCTAGTTCTTTTAAATCTGAAAATCGTCTCGCTAAAATATCAACTTTTTTAGATATCTCATCCAAACTTTTCCATTGATTAGTTACCTCTCGAGAAAGTTCCTCAATGAATTTTTCTTGGTAAGCTAGCTTCATTTCTAGTTCTATCAGCCGATCTTCATCCGACATGATTTGTACTCCCTCTTAAATAAAAAACGTGATTAATTTTATTAATCCTCCTCCCTTTTTCTTCCCATAAAAATGAGAAGTAACTTCTCAACTAATTCTACTCATCTATTTGCACATTATAAAAGGTTTATGATGATCTTTATTTTCCCAATCACTCTATGTAACAAATTTCTTTCTTAAGAATCAGAAAATGTTTTTATCTTTACTAAGTTATCTTGACACCATTTTTCATCCTAAAGATCTACATTCCCAGCTTCTTAATTTTAAGTGCTATCGTAAATTGAAACGCATTTTATAGCATTAAGGTCAAAGAATACTTTCCTCTGACTTTTACATAATTCTCCTTCAAATTATTATCATATGTATAAATTATTGAAAAAATGCATTCTTGCTTTTATACGTACTTTTAGCTATTACCCTCAAATTAGTTTTGTCTCATTGACTTACAAACCTATGCCGCATTAGCTCAGTTGGTAGAGCACATCATTCGTAATGATGGGGTCGCTGGTTCGAATCCGGCATGCGGCACCACTTTTTGTATTTAGCGTATTGAAATATATAGATTTTTTCTTTAAACAGCCATTTTCAGACCACCTTTTAGACCACCTTCTACAGTTTATATAATTTTACCTAATTTGTTCTTATTTGCTCCTTATTTTTCTTTGGAGTGAAGGCTAAGATCTCTTTTTTTCTCCATCTCACTGCTCTCCCTAGCTTATATGGCTCCGGAAACAACCCCTGAAGCACCCAATTGCGAATCGTTGTTGTGGATATACTAAAAAGCTGTGCACACTCACGTATTGTTACATATCTATTGCCATCATCAAATATCATCTCATTGCCTTTTTATTTTTTATGTTATGTGAATGGGCTGGGATGCTAGGAGGAGAGAGCTTCCTATATTGTCAAGCAGCTTTTTGTCAAAATCTTTTGTGTCTCTTGTGCTATTGCCTCTAAAAAGATTTCAATAGCTTGATTGATTTGTTTAAGAGGCTGCTGGAAACGTAGCCAATACAACACCAGACAAAGATGATACCATTGGACCCGAACGCCCTACCAAATGCTTCATATGAAAAAGAAAATATATGAAACCGAACTAATTGTTCAAATTTATTACAGTACAATATTCTTAAAAAAACTATCAAATATCATTGGTCTATATATTGAATATGCTCCACTAATATATTGTTTCAGTTGGAAACAGACTGTAAGAGAGGAGAAACATCCATTATGTTTTTTATGTAACAGTTTATTTAAAATCCTTCATAAAGGTATTTTTTAATGAAATTAAGCAATTAGGGAAAAAAACAAAGAATAATTAAATTAACTATAGATTTTTTTATTAAATATGTATAACACGTTATGTATATGTTTTATTGATTCTAAGATAAGTTTTAGATATATAATGTTAAATTATAATGTTTTTTTGTTTTTATAAAAAAATTCTGTGGTGCAATTTATGACTTTTGAAATTACTTAAAAATCAACACCTAATTATTTCATTAATTATTATGTCTCTTATTTTTTGTTAAAAATGCTTTTTGTCATTGGAATTATTGAAGTTTTTTCAAGTAAAGTTCTTCTAAATCATTCTGGATCAACTGTAAGAATTTATGAGTGAAATCTATCTGATTATAAATGGAATTATTATAAAGTTATTGTCTTTAGATGGAGATCAATTGCTGCAAAATGAATAGTATTTAGCATAATCTTTATTCAAAAAAATGATATAGGTCTTAAAATAATCTACTATGGATGTTTTGAATTTATTATGCCCTTTCGCTGTTCTGTTCTTAAAAATGAGTAGATGTAAGTTTTTAATTCATATCCTGCTTTGTGTAGTTTTTTATAGGTAAAAATAATGCGAAAAATATCAAAAGAAGGGCTTGTATTGATTAAGCAATTGGAAGGCTTGCGTTTATCGGCTTATGAAGATTCTGGTGGTGTATGGACAATTGGTTATGGACATACAAGTGCTGCTGGTGCCCCAAGCGTTCACAAAGATATGCAAATTACGGAAAAAGAAGCTGAAAAAATCCTTTGTCAGGACTTGAGGGAGTATGAAGCTGTTGTTGAAAAAGCCGTTACCGTTCCTTTAAACGATGAACAATTCGCGGCATTAGTATCATTTTGCTATAATGTAGGAATCACAGCATTTCGCAGTTCTACACTTTTAAAAAAGCTTAATAAAGGTGAATATGAAGCGATACCAACCGAATTGCAAAAATGGACAAGAGTGGGAGGAAAACGTATCCAAGGTCTTGTCAATCGCCGAGCAACCGAAGCAGGATTGTGGGCAAAAGGAGCTCATGTTGCCCCCAATTATCATGTAGTAGAACCAGAAGGCGTAACAGGTATTTGCAAAGTAGAAGCTCTTGCACCAATCATAGGTTCTTTTTCAGGGCTTGGAGGTCTTTTTGCAGGAAATGGTCCTGTTCAATGGGTTCTAGCAGGCATTATGGTTTTAGCCGCTTGTACGGCTATGATATACATTGCTAAACGTTTTCAGGAACACCGCCTATGATTTTATGGATAAAAAAATATCTGACAATGACGTCAGCGCTCATAGCAGCTTTTCTTATAGCTTTAGTCAAAGCCTTTTTTCTTGGGAAAAAAGTTGAGAAGCAAAAGCAAACAAAAGAAGATTTCAAGATAGCGACAACACGGCTTGAGGTAGAAAATGAAATTAATAAGAAAAGTGATGCTGATGTGCGCACTAAGCTTTCTAGCTGGTTGCGCAACGAATGAACGAACTTCTTGTATTGGATGGCTGCCAATTTATTTGAATCGACAAGATATCAATGTCATTAGTCCAAATTTGGCGAGAGATATTTTAAAACATAACGAACAAGGTGAACGTTTATGTGGTTGGAGAGATAAACGGAAAATAAAGTGATAAAAATATAATTCCTCTGAAACATCAATCAATGAAAAGATTTGAAAGAGGTGGATACATTCAGATTAAAAGTAAAAGCACTTAAAGGATTAAAACACTCTGGTGGTCGATTAGTTTTAATTAGAGTAACGGAGATGTCTGAGTTGAAGCGAAAGGATTCAACAGATTATGTTTGTGTAAAATGATTGAGTCTATTGATGTATTCTATGGGCATCTTTGTTATCCTATCAAAAGAAGATGAGAAAAGATTTTATGGATTGCACTACTATCGTCGTTCAAAGAACTGATCATACACAAAGGCTCTGTTTTCAACAAAAATAACATCTAGGAGCTGGCATGCTTGAAGAAAAGAAATCTACGGAGCTATATAATGAATAATGGTAAGGCTTTTATGTGATTTGTAAATGACGTTGCTTCAGCTTCCTAATTATAATAATGATGTTGACGATAAGGCAAATACTTTCGCACTGTATCTGCTTTTTCATGCTAAAGTGGCGGGAAAACATTGTGAATAATCTTGGCTGTTAATTTTTCTATAGGTAAATTCCCTATATAGAAAATGACATGCAACTCCAATTGAGAAAACCAACAACCATTTTTGCTTTTATTTTTTAACTTAGCTTTTTTACTTTCAAAAGTCGCCTAGCAATTTCTTGAAAAATATTGCTTTACTATTTTAAGATAATTTTTTCCTGAAATAAAATCCTTCTTTTAAAATATTACGGTAATATCTTGCAAACTCATGTACTGCTTTTAGAGAAAGTTTGTAATAAGACCGTGCCTTTCACGGCTTTTATTGTGATGTGTATAACGGAAAAATTAAGAGTGCGTATTATCTTTTCGAACATTCAACTACAATCTTATTTCATCACAATATTTATCTTGAGAAGATACTTTTACAAAGATACTGATAATCTATAAATCGCTCTCCCCTAATTCACCTTCTCGCTCATCCTTCCATGCATTGCCTGTCCACCTTTTAAACCACCTTAAATTTTTGATATAAAATTTTTTCTTTAATTTTTATTTTTTATTGAATCATAAAAATGATATGTCTCAATCTCACCTCTATGCATCTTTATACGCTCTGATTCTTGTTTCTAAAGCCCAGATTGCCTACATATCGTACTGTTTTTATATTTAATGTATATTTTTAGATTTATTCCTAACTTGTTAGAAAAGTTGCTATATTTTGATAGAAATATCTTCTATCAGTTCACTTTTTTCAAAAGATTCTGAAAGGATTCTCAAAAAGTCTGTAAAGTTAAAGACTATTTAATACGTATTGTTTCTTTTTTAGAAATCAAAATTGGTGATGCCCCATTCCTTACCAGCAATTGTGTTATTTGCAGAGCAGTCTGTATAAGATGGTGTATAAAGTTAACTAAAGTTTTTTGAATTTCTAGCATATTGTTTAAAGACAAAAAACTCCCTCTTATTATGCAAGCAGCTTAGACATCGGCTGATAATCCTCCCGCTTATAAAAATCCTTTCTTTAATAACCTTCAAAACCACAATTAAAGTGGTGAAAGATAAAACAAGATTTTTAGGCGATCATAACGCACAATAAAATCAGACCAGTCTAAATGTTCAATGCTAACACCTGCTAAACAGTGGAAAATAAGTTTTAGCACGCATTCAAATTGGAAGGGCTTAAGCCCCCCGCGCGCTACGATGGTTTTCTACTCTCATCGTACGATTTACATTCCCTCTAAAACTTAATCGCTGTAAATATAAAAATCTTGAAGCCCGTTCTAAATCCGTGAGAGTTTCTGGATCTTGCTGTATTAAACGTTGAAATTCCTCACAACTGCTCATCTGAAATGCTAAATTTTTCATAAAAGGACGATAGTGGCGTTGTAACATCCCTAAAAAGTTTACGACATAACCTGAGAGATTATTGCTGATTTCAGGAGATAGAATCAATTTCTGTTCAAAGAAAATATCACTCATATCAACAAAAAGGTTTAGTTTACATGCCATGAGGAATGTCCTCAAATAATTTTGATATTTTTTTGATCAAATTTCTTTTGTTACCAATATCAGCAGCAACTGGTGTGGAATTAACAGAATGATAATTTTTTATCTTAAAATGTATCCATCATTTTTTACATTCTTTCATCTATCTTAGCCTTCTTTTCACAGCTTCAAATGATAAAAAGTAACTGCAATGTTAAGTCGTTTTGCATCGAACAAATTTCTCGCAAACTATCCCTATTGGCTAGATGACAATCCATCCTCTATTTAAAGAGAGAAAAACTTTTCTTTTTTATTCAGCGATAAAGTAAATATTATCCAATTACTTACGAGTAGAAATTCGATCAAATGGAAACTGTAATTCTTTCTA
The DNA here is from genome assembly GCF_042196985.1 of Bartonella sp. AA97HXZ. Lineage (NCBI taxonomy): Bacteria > Pseudomonadati > Pseudomonadota > Alphaproteobacteria > Hyphomicrobiales > Bartonellaceae > Bartonella > Bartonella sp. AA97HXZ. Next base: position 27,891 of record NZ_JBHIRC010000004.1, read on the forward strand.
CTCTGAGTAATCTTGTACCTATTTATATAGGTTTAGGAAAGCGTGCTGTTATGAATATTCATAAAAATGCTTCAAAAATTGATATCAGCAAAACCTCTGTTTAAAAAAGGAAAAGATGTTCTCTTACTTGCTACTGAAGAAACTGTTCAGATTTGTCTTGATGTTGCTAAAGAGATTCAAAAAACATGAAGTTATCCCAACGCTTACAAGTGTGCCAACAATTCAACTTTGAGATAATAGATCAGTGCTAGAGTTATGCCAATCTCACCAATCTGTTGTTGTTTATGAAGAGCATAGTATCAAAGGAGAAGCTTGGAGATGCAATTGTTAAATCGCTTATGGAACAAAACATTCTATGCCAATTTGTATCATTAGCCCCCCCACCATCCCCATCTGCAATAAAAATGAACTGGATATTTTAACAAGTTATAAAATCAATCGAGAACGCATAAATAGTGTTAGAAATGACATACTATACAAAAAATATTCAACTGCTTCCTAATATGCTCGCCAGTTCAAAAACATCATAAATCATTGAGAAAACAAGAAAGAAAAGCACATTAATTCACGCAGTTTTGCTCTCAGTAAACGAGATTTTTAAAGATAGTACGGATATTTTTTCATTGCTTAAAAATGTACTCCATAAAAACAATATCACATCCATATAATATATTATCCAATGAACTTAATATAAATAATATATAGATTATAGAAATATTATTTATTAGATACATTTTTTATTATAATTATAGATTAAAATAAATACATATTGACATTTTTAATAATTTTATTTATATATTATAACTAATATTATTTTATATTAAAATAAAACTAAATGGATTTTATAAATTTACGTTTTATGCCAATATGGAAAAGAAGTAATTAACATATTATATTTTAATGTTTTTTATATATAGGAGGGAAAAATGCTCACAGCATTATTTATATCTATTTTTTCTATATCAACAGTTGTTTTACCTTTAATATCAGCGCTTGTTCCTTTTTATCCGTAGAATGAGCTTTTAATAAAGTAAATAAAATATGTATGCAATGTTATTATTGTTTTTTTTCGTGTTCATTATTATCAATAATATTTAATATTATTGTAGTTACTGAGTATTTTCTGTGATTTTATAGAGGAGCTTATTGATCTTTTCTATTTAACTTTAACTGTCAACATATTTTTAAAATATATAATTATGCTCCTCTATAAAAAGACTTTCTTTTTCTGAACGAAGTATAACATATTGCTTTCATTGCTTAAAAACATCTATATTTACTAAACTCTTGCGTGTAATATCTTTGATTATCTGAGTACCAGTCAGTGTCATAGCTACCCGCATTTCATTGGCAAAAAGATCAAGGAGATGCATAACACCTTTCTTACCTGCTGCTGCAAGCGCATAAACAAAAGCACGGCCAATCATAACAGCATCCGCGCCTTGTGCTATCATGCGTATAACATCAAGACCAGAACGAACACCTGAGTCCACTAAAATAGTCAAATAATCCTTTACAGCATCCGCAATTGCAGGTAATGCTCGTGTTGTTGATAATACACCATCAAGCTGACGTCCGCCGTGATTAGAAACAACAATACCATCCGCACCAAATTTTACGGCTTCTCGAGCATCTTCTGGATCAAGAATACCTTTCAAAATCATTTTTCCTTTCCAAAAATCGCGAATCCATTGTAGATCATGCCAACCAATTGATGGATCAAAATTTGCACCAAGCCAACCAACGTAATCATCCAATGCAATTTTCTTTTTGAGATAAGCAGAGACATTTCCAAGATCATGAGGGCGCCCCATAACACCAACGTTCCAAGCCCAATATGGATGAGTCAAAGCTTGTAAAAAACGACGTAAACCAGCATAAGGACCAGACATTCCCGAATGCGCATCACGATAACGTGCACCAGGAATTGGCATATCAACTGTAAAAACCAACGTGCGTACACCAGCCAACCAAGCCCGTTCTAGTGCATCACGCATGAAACCGCGATCTTTGAGAACATAAAGTTGAAACCAAAATGCACCTCCAACCGCTTCTTGCACTTCCGCAATAGGACAAACTGAAACAGAGGATAGAGTAAAAGGAATCCCTTTTGCCGCTGCGGCACGCGCTGCTTTTACCTCTCCACGACGTGCATACATGCCCGTTAGCCCAACAGGCGCAAGTACAATCGGTAAATCAAGTGTCTGATCAAAAAGCTTGATTGAAAGATCAACTGCACCAACTTGCCTTAGAATCCTTTGACGCAATGCAAGTGCTTGAAGATCTGTACAATTACGTCGCATCGTTTCTTCAGCATAAGCCCCACCATCAATATAGTGAAAAAGAAAGGGAGGAAGACGACGCTTTGCTGCCTTACGATAATCAAGTGTTGAAGAAATAATCATTGATGGCACCATTGTTTCTAAATGAAAAGAGAAAACATCCTAAAACGCATAAAAGCGAATCCATGTACCTACCTATTCGCTATTCTCCCAAAGCACTCTATTGAATAGATAGAAGCAACAGAGACTGCAACTTTCTAAAAAAACTAATTGATAAAAACAACGTCTTTATTGCTCTTATCCAAATTTAAAATCTCACAGTATGAAGTATCATTAATAACGTATCTACTCATATATTCTTCATGTGCAATTAAAATGTTATACTCTCTTTAAAGCAATCCCTTTTCGAAAGCGATTGCTCCGTAGCTTAATTAGTTATAATTTAAAGTCGCTTCTCCCTCCAAAGATCCTTACATTATCAGTTATTAAGAATATAGAGTGTCATTAAGTATAAATCATAATCTCCCCCAAAAGATGAAAAAATCCTTTATTAATACTGGAAATAAAGCTGTCGCATACATGCAGAAATCTTCTTATATCAATATTCAAAACTGAGATCTGTTACTTATTCATGAAAGTTTATAAAAATATATAGTGCCTAATTCATATAAAGCATAAAAACTTTTAATGTTCATACCAATAGAAACCTTCATATTTAATTGAATAATTTTCTAGCAATATTATATCTTGAGGCTATAAATGAGTTACTAAAATTAGAACAATGTTTATTGAAAATAATTGTTACTAAACTGGAGTGAAAACTTATCTATTAACGCTTAAGGATAATTTTTATGCGGAATAAAATATACTGGTTATTACACTCTAGAAAAATTGAGCCAATTGCAGCATCCAATCTCGCATATTTACTTTGAAAAGTGAGTAGCTACTGTTATATTGAATTTTATTAACCTATTGATTTATTATCATAAATATGAACAACATATTGAATATAGTAAAATTCTTTTATTGTAAATTTTGTCATGATGAAATAATCAAAACTATTCTTTTGCACATCATAAATGGAGTTCGTATAGATAGAACCTCTTGAAAAAAGAAGTAAAAATGCCTCTCATACCCTCTCAAATGCAAGAGATGAGATAACCTTGGAAATTAAAAATAGAATGCATGACGCCGGTTTTGCAAAGCACAAAATTTTCTTTTATCTAAAATACGTTTTCTGCATACATGTTATCAAAATTCGTGGTTCCCAACTCATTTAAAATGCTTGGACAACTTTAAACCCTGTGCTTGATAATGTGATCCAACATCATGTCCATAAAGGGTTGATGGTCGATTAAGCATATGCTCATAGACCAAACGGCCAATAATTTGACCATGCTCTAAGATAAAAGGAACTTCATGGCTCCGCACTTCTAAAACCGCTCTTGCTCCTTTTCCACCCGCCTCCTTATGCCCAAATCCTGGATCAAAAAAGCCTGCATAATGCACCCTAAACTCGCCCACTAAAGGATCAAAAGGTGTCATTTCTGCGGCATAAAGCGGAGGCACATGAACAGACTCTCGTGAAACTAAAATGTAAAATTCATCAGGATCAAGAACCAACTCCCTTTGACCACGATCAAAAAGAGGTTCCCAAAAATCTAAAACGTGGGCAACGGCACGTTTATCAATATCAATAACACTTGTATGATGTTTACCACGATAACCTATAAGCCCGTTTTCGTCTCCCTTTAAATTAATGGAAAGACCAATACCACCAACACTAATATTAGGAAAATCATCCGATATCAGTGTTTCTTGCCTTTGCAAAGTGTGCAACTCTATTTCATTTAAATAACTTTGCCCTTTTCTAAACCGAAGCTGTGATAAATGTGAGCCTGTATGCACCAAAATTGGAAATGTGCGTGGACTAATTTCCAAATAAAGTGGACCATGATAACCAGCACAAACTTTATCAAACTCTTGAGCATTATCCGTAATGACACGTGTAAAAATATCTAATCGGCCTGTAGAACTTTTGGGATTAGCAACAGCAGATAAAAATTCTGGTAAAGCTAAACTTTCCAAAAGAGGAACAATATAAACACACCCCGTTTCCAAAACGGCTCCACCTCGTAAATCAAACTCATGCAACTTTAACCGTTCAAGCTTATCCAAAACTTTTGTATCAGGTCCCGGCATAAAAGAAGCACGTATACGATAAGCTTTCTCCCCTAAACGAAGATCAAGGCTTGCTGGTTGTATTTGAGATCTATCAAATGGATACTGAGCCTTGAGAAAGTTATTCTCAATCAAAGCTTGTATATCACTATCTGCTAAAATACCGCTTATACGCGCCATATATATTGCCTTCCCTTTTACATTGTTTCTTTTTTGACCTAGATGATAAACTGGTGCAAGCTATTTTAAAGTGATAAAAACTATTTTTATGTTTTTTCCAACCGACTTGTTAACATAAAATAAAATAGGAGGTATTGTAAAAATAATACCTCTCATGTTCTCTTATTCTTGAATGTCTCGCAAATGATGTTATCATAATTTTCTATAGAACCCTTAAGATTCCTGTTAGAATTTATTATGATTATACGCCATCTTAGCGAAAATATTATTAATCAAATCGCCGCCGGTGAAGTTATTGAACGACCAGCAAATGTTGTCAAAGAACTTGTTGAAAACGCTATTGATGCTGGTGCAACACGCATTGAAATTATTACAGCAAATGGTGGAAAAAATTTTATAAAGGTGAGTGATAATGGTTATGGAATTCCTGCAGATCAATTAACTTTAGCAGTTTCTCGCCATTGTACCTCAAAGATTACCGATGACGTACACAATATCTGCTTCCTTGGATTTAGAGGAGAAGCCCTCCCTTCTATTGGTTCTGTTGCTAAACTTAAACTCATTTCACGAACAAAAGATGCTGAGAGCGCTGCTGAAATTTCCGTTACTGCAGGAAAAATTGTAGGACCCAAACCAGCTGCTGCGAATCTTGGAACAATTGTTGAAGTTCGTGATCTTTTCTTTGTCACGCCGGCACGATTAAAATTTATGAAAACTGATCGGGCTGAAACAAATGCTATTAGCGATATGATTAAGCGAATTGCTATCGCATTTCCACATATCCGCTTTTCTCTTTCAGGACTAGACAGAACATCTATGGAATTGTCTGCTACAGAAAATAATATTCAAGGACAATTACAACGTATTACGCAGATTATGGGAAAAGAATTCGCCCCTAATAGCATTGCGCTGAATGCTGAACGCGAAGCGGTGCGCTTAACAGGTTTTGCCTGTTTGCCATCTTTTAACCGAAATAACAGCCTACATCAATTTGCTTATGTTAATGGGCGTCCCGTGCGTGATAAATTTCTATGGAGTGCACTCCGAGGTGCTTATGCTGATGTTATGCCCCGTGATCGTTATCCTGTCGCTATTCTTTTTATTGATCTCCCACCTGCTGAAGTAGATGTTAATGTTCACCCAGCTAAAGCTGATGTACGATTCCGTGATCCAGGATTAATTCGTGGTTTAATTGTTGGAGCTATTCGTGAAGCATTGCAGCAATCTGGTATTCGTCCGACTTCAACCCGTTCTGAAGCAATGCTTACTGCATTTCAAACACAACAACCATTGGCACAACAACCATTAGGCAATTTTAAGAACACGCACCAGTTCTCTTCTTATAACCCACAGCCTCATCATTTTACCAGCGCTTCAATGGTTCACAAACCCCTAGATATTACTAGCTCTTTTGATTTAAAAGAAGATGCTACTCCTATTATGGAGGGCTTAAATATACCAAGTGGAGATGCATACATTCCAAGCACTATACCTTCATCAGAAGAGTTATCTTATCCACTAGGAGCGGCCAGAGCACAAATTCATAAAAACTATATTATCGCCCAAACACAAGATAGTTTGATCATTGTCGATCAGCATGCAGCTCATGAACGATTAGTTTATGAAGCACTCAAAAATGCACTTTATTCCAAACCGCTTCCTTCACAGTTATTACTTATTCCTGAAATTGTAGAACTCTCTGAAGAGGATGCAACATGCCTTTTAACGCATAAAGATGCTTTGCAAAAATTTGGATTAGGAATAGAATCATTTGGACCAGGAGCAATTGTTGTGCGTGAAACCCCTTCCATGTTAGGAGAGATCAACGTCCAAGCTCTTATTAAAGATCTTGCAGATGAAGCCGCTGAGTATGATACAACAAACAATTTAAAAGCAATGCTTGATTATGTTGCAGCAACGATGGCCTGTCACGGTTCAATACGGTCAGGGCGCCTTTTACGCCCCGAAGAAATGAACACACTATTACGACAAATGGAGGCAATACCTAATACAAGTACATGTAATCATGGGCGCCCTACTTATATTGAACTCAAATTGGCAGATATAGAACGGCTTTTTGGCAGAAAATAAGCTCTTCATCATTTTTACAAGAAAAATATTTTAAAATTAACTCTCGACTTTATAATATATTTTATGGCACTTTTCTTGAATCTCTTGTATCAAGTAAAAAGGAGTTATAATGTTTCCCAATGGTGAACGCGAAGCAAAAATTCATTATTCTAATAACGGATATGACATTATAGAATATGGTACCTATACCATTTGTGCTGTTAGCGGGCAAAAAATCCCTATAGATGATTTAAAATATTGGAATCATCACCGCCAAGAAGCATATGCTAGTTGTGAAATATCCTATCAGCGTGAACTTGAGTGCAACCCATATCTCAAGCAATTATTAAAAACAAAAGAAAAATAACCCCTCGAAAGCTACAAATTTAGCCTTTGCCTTTTAGACAAGAAAATTCAAGGGAACGTTTTCTAAAGCGGGTCATGACCTCTTCAAGGACCATACGACAGAAGTCTTTTTGAACAAAATCGACATTCACATCAAAGACAATAAGATTTTTCAAACCTTTTTGCGTGTGAATTGTCTGTATACGGGTATAATCTTTAGCTGTTGTTGCTAGCCATAAATTGTGCATTTTAGCCTTTTGTATAAGGCTTTTTAAATTTTTATCTGTGAAAAAATAGTGGTCTGGATATATGTAAGTTTGCACCACATGACCGGACAATTCTTTAATAGATTTAAAAAATTTATCTGGATTGCCAATACCAGCAAATGCCAAAAATGATTTTCCTGAAACCTCATCAGAGGCACTGGCTTTAAGATGAGCACGATATAAAGGCTTTCCAGTACGCGAAACAAGAAAAGCGACATTATCAGGCGCATCGGAATGACCAATCAATAAAACACTATCCATAAAAGAAAACTGCGTTTTTAATGGTACGCGCAAAGGTCCTGCTGGAAAGACAGCTCCATTACCAAAACCGCGCATCGCATCAACAACGAGTAACGCATAATCCATATAAAGACGGCGACTTTGAAATCCGTCATCCATTAAAATAAGATTACATCCCTCTTGTTTAAGCCGTTGTGCCGCTGCATAACGATTAGGTGATACAGCTACAAAAGCATGCCGTGCAAGTAAAAGTGCCTCATCTCCAACACTATATGGAGTATCATATTTTTCATTTACAAGATGTACCCCTTTAACTGATCCACCATAACCACGAGATATAATACCAGGTACGAAACCAAGTTCTTTAGCCACTTTTGTAAAAGCAATAACAACCGGCGTTTTACCCGCACCACCACATGTAAAATTTCCAATACACAAAACTGGCAGATCAATCACGGGAGGCTGTCTTGTCATAAAACGACTTGAAAAATAACCATACCCCCATGAAACTGGAGCTAACACAAAACGCAAAAAGCTTTTATTTTTCCACCAAAAACGAGGGGCGCTAATATGCATATCTACCCTGACGCTGACGTAAACCTGTTTGTATTACAAGGGGTTGTAAAAATGGATCTAAAATCTTTAATGTGCGCTCAAATGCACCTGCCATACCTGTCGCCACTTCATGAGCCTTATCAATCATTTCTTGCCGCAATGTTTCATTTGTTAAAAGCTTATACACCTGAATAGCAAGCTGTTTTGTATCTTGAACCATATATGCTGCATCATGTGTTAGAAATTGTTTGAACATCTCTTGAAAATTTGAAACATGGGGTCCTGTCAAAATAGCGGAACCAAGCAAAGCCAATTCCAATGGATTGTGTCCACCATTTCCACATAAGGATTTACCAACGAAAGAAACTTTCGATAAGCGAAGAAAAAGTCCCATTTCTCCAATGGTATCTCCCCATAAAATATCGGTATTCATGTTTGGAACAGCATCTCTACTCCTACGAATAAAACTTAACCCCTTATTATCGCATTTTCTGATAAGATCTTCTGAACGTTCAGGATGACGAGGCACAATAATTGTTAATAAATCTGGCAAATAATTTTTAACAATTTTATGGACCTCAAAAGCAATCTCCTCTTCCCCTTCATGCGTTGAAACAGCAGCCCAAACTGGGCGATTGCCGATAGCATTACGATAACGTGCAAGCAATTCTTGATTTTCAACCAGAAAAACATCAGCCTTGAGATTACCAGAAAACGTAACAGATTTTACGCCAAGTGTATGGTAATAAGCTACATCTCTTTCATTTTGACCAATCGCCAAATCAATATCCTTAAAAATATGTTTGGCAAGAACGCGTCGTTTTTGCCAAGCTTTAAAAGAACGTTCAGACATATGGGCATTAACCAAAATCTGCGGAATACGCATTTTTGCAAGTTCTTTAATACGGAGAGGCCAAATTTCTGATTCACAAATCAAGACGAGATCAGGCTTCCAATGACTAATAAAACGCCGCACTGCAAAATCTAAATCCAAGGGAGCATATTGATGAATCAACCGATGACCAAAATGTTTTTTTACAAGAGTGGAAGATGTCACAGTCCCAGTTGTTAATAACACATTGATTTTTAATGATAAAATATAATCAATAAGTGGAACAAGCGCAAGTGTTTCTCCAACACTTGCTGCATGTAACCAAACTAACGAACCTTGGGGACGGGCATGAGAACTTTTGCCTAAACGCTCTTTTTTGCGACACCACTCTTCTTTTCCACAGATAGAACGAAAAAATAAATAAAAAGGAACAACAGGACATAAGCAAAAACCAATTATTCGATAGGTTAAAAGAGCCGCATGTGCCTTTAATTCTACCATTTAAAATCACCTCATCCAGCTATTTTAAGATATCTATATACTTATTTTGTTAAAAAAATCATCAACGCTATTGGTTGCATCCATATTTTTTAATATCATCCATATCTTAAATAAAAAAAGCTTAATCCATGAGAAAATTCAATACATATACACATTATTTAAATCTCTTTTAATTAAATTTTGTAACTTATATCGATTTATCATTTCAATTTGCACCCTATAAAAAATTTACTCAAAAATAACAAAACTACAATTCAGTTGATTATAATTTTGAAAATATAAATGATAAACCTATGACATAGATTGTATCAATTTTTTCAACTCACTGAATAAATACTTCTTATGATTTTAGTGAGACTTTGAATTTTGCACGTTGGTATTTTAGAGAAAAAGCTTATTTTTACATATGTTAGGTATTGTCAATTTTTCAAAAAATAGCCCATATAGACATTACAACCTAATATAAATACAACAAATAAAATGTGTTTAAAAGGAAGCTCAATCTCTATTATTTCATTTCAATAAAATGAATATGTCAAACTAATCTTAAAAAACTTTTGAATAGTATAGAGTTTTCATTTTAAATTGTGATATAATCTCTTAAAGGTAATCTAGAAAAATCTAATCTCGTTTAATAGAGAATTTCTTAAAAGTCTTAAAGCAATTTAAATAAGAGTTTTCAAAATTTTAAATCCTCTCTTTTCAGGAGGTCGCAATGATATATTATTCCTTTTAAGATTGTATATAATCAACACAAAATGATTAACTTATAGATTGTAGTTTTAAATGAGTACTCAAGAAATCCTTATGAGGTAAGTTAACTTCATAAATCTATTCAGTTTCTCTAAGTTTCTAATTTTGGTAAAGTTTCTAACGACTTTCATGGTTTCTAAGCTTATAGTAATAACTCGTTTAAAAAATTCCAATAGATAAGTAACGAGTGCTAATAATCTCAACAGAGTAGTAATTGCTATCATTAATAATGCTACTCTTTTTATTAATCTTAACGCATTAGTGTCTCATACCCCATTCAAAAGCAGAGTGACTATTCACAATATAATCATAAACTTCGAGTGATAGCTGTCATGATAATATTGCTGTTGTAAATAGGTTGATAGAAACTGTCTTGCATTTTTATTAAGCGTAAAGATGGTGGTGCAATAATGGATTTTATACCTTGCACGGACACTATTATGAAATGGGCTTGGGTGCTTTGGGAGATGTTTCTTAAAAAACATATGAATTTTAAACAACAAGCATATTCTTTTTTACGGCATTCTATTTTACCCGAAGAACGTACCTATGAAAAGGACGACTAAACAAAAGCATGAAGCAATCTACAGGTTATAATGACCAAATATTCAAGCTTTATTCTGCATCGCCTAACTCAGCATCAAGAAACTGATGCAAATCTACAATGTAATAACGTTGTAATGCATTATCTACACTGCTTTGTGCTTTTGCCTGCCATGCTTCTTGAGCGGATTGATAATCTGAGAAAATACCAACCACATCTAAATCATCAGGATTCTTAAATTGATTACTGTTAAGATTTTTTAATTCCCCACCAAATACAAGATGTAAATATTGTTTTTTTTCTTTGGTTTCAGTCATATGTGCCTCCATATCATTTAGATTATCTTAGCGCGCTTTTACGTGATTAAACTAACTTTGTTTGACGAACAACATCTATCATATCTTGACAGCAATTATTTTTACCAGCAATTAAAAGTCCATACTGGTAAGGTTCAATTCCATAAGATAGTAAAGGGGCATCAAGCGATAAAAAACACCCTCCACACTCCTGCAAAATAAGATCAGCAGCGGCAATATCCCATTCATGACAATTTGGACGAACTAATACGATATCAATTTCATCTTGAGCAACAAGAACAATACGATAAGCAAGAGAAGGAAGATAATGGTAAAGACTGACTTGATTGAGAAAATCATCTGGTAATTTTTGTGCGAGCGATTTATCAAGTGAAATTTTATATTTTCGATGAACCTCAAAGGCTAAACGAGGAAGTTTTATCCCATTTAATGTTGCCCCTCCACCTTTTACAGCTGTATAAACATCTCCTTGAGCCGGACATTGTAGAACGCCCACAATAGGACGCCCATTCTCAATAATGGCAACCGAAATACACCAATAAGGATTGCCAGAAAGAAAACCACGCGTTCCATCAATAGGATCAACAACAAAAGAGCGCTCATAATAATCTTGTTTTTCTCGATTATCTTTTGTTTCTTCTGAAATCCATCCATAATTTGGACGAGCTCCAAGAAGCCTCTCTTTCAAGAAATGATCAACAGCAAAATCTGCTTCACTAACTGGGGAATTACCTTCTTTAATCCAGACATCCAACGTGCATCCAAAATACCGCATTGCTAAATCTCCTGCCTCTCGACAAACATCACGCAAAAGATTTAAATCAGAAGAATGATGCGTGTTATTTTCCTGCAAGTGTCATCCCTTCAATTAACAATGTTGGAGCAGCTGTACTATAACGCCGATCAATATCATTGGCAGGTGTTAAATGTGCTAACATATGAAGCAAATCAGAACCTAGCGTTACTTCACTTACCGGATAAGCAATTTCACCATTTTCAATCCAAAAACCGGAAGCCCCACGACTATACTGACCAGTAATAAAATCAATGCCATGACCGAATAATTCGGTCACATAAAATCCATTTCGCAAATCTTTTATCATACCGCAAGGCGATACTAGACCCGGTTCAATAGCAAAATTTGTACTGGTCGGCTGCACTAATGATGCCGAACGCATACCGTGTCCATTTGTTTTAAGTCCCAATTCACGTGCTGTAGATGATGAAAGAAGCCAATTTTTTAAAATACCATTTTCAATAATATTGAGTGTTTGCCCCTCTACCCCTTCTCCATCAAAAGGATGAGAAGCATTTCCACGTAATCGCAAAGGTTGATCGGTTACATTAACATTAGGCTTCATCACTTCCTTGCCTAGGAAATTCTGTAAAAGACTCGTTTTTCGAACCACAGAGGCTCCATTGACCATAGATGCGATATGCCCTGCAATTCCACGAGCCGTACGCGGATTAAAAATAACATCAACGCTCCCAGTCGCCGCACGAACTGCACCCAAACGTCGAACAGCACCAAGCCCTGCATTCTTTCCCACAGTTTCTGCTGCCTCTAAATCAGAAAAATGTAAGGCTGTTGTATAATCATAATCCCGCTCCATCTGTGTTCCTTCACCTGCAAGAGCACTACAAGAACGTGAAAAACAACTTGAGCGATAGGCTCCACAAAAACCATCGCTGGTCACAAGAATAAACCCACTACGGCCATAAGCTGTTGCAGCGCCACCAGAATTGCTTACACCTTTAACATCAAGAGCTGCTGCCTCCGTTTTTAAAGCATCTTCTGTTAAAAAATGACTGCTGGGTACAAAATCATCAAAAAGATCAAGATCTTTAGGATACTTAACCAAACACTCTTTATCTGCCAAACCTTCAAATAAACTATCGGGAGAAGCTTTAGCCATCGCAACAGCACGTTCCGCAAGTTCTTGCGGATAAGATCCTAAATTAGCAGAAACACTTGCTACTTTTTTTCCAACAAAAACCCTTAGAGTAAAATCATTGCTCTCTGCTGCTTCTGTCGATTCGACTTTCCCAAAACGAACTGATACACTGGTAGAATGAGCATGAACAATAACAGCATCAGCAGCATCTGCCCCAGAACGCTTTGCTGCTTCAACCAGCAAAACAGCTTTCTCAATCTGGTTTTTGTCAGTCATTATAGACTCCCTAAAATATTTTATTATTTACATTGATAAGCATTCTGACAAATTTATATAAATCAGAATATAACTCTTGTGTATTGATTCATAAGATTATGCACATTCATGCATTCTTTTTTTTTAATGCATTAAATCATTTCCCTTTTAGCTTCTTTATGAAAAAACGTAATATGCCGTAAAATCTCTTTAGTTTCAAGATTTCTCATGGGCCCTTATCATTTTAGGAGCCAAATCTCCACTGACAATCAAATCAACAGAACAATTGGCAATTAACAAAAGTCTTAGCTATAACACTTGAATTTAAGCCAAAATCCTCAAAAATTCGAAAAGCATAAAATGATCTAAATCACAGGTCTTCCTTCCTCTGGGTAGTAAAAAACTTACCTCATATCTTTCCTATAGCATTCTTTTATTTCCAAGCAAGAATCAAGAAAATGCCTTATATTTGTATACACTTCTTTGCTTCTATAAACTCTCTCATAATGAGACGGCACTCTTGTAAATGAAACAAAACTTAAACAGAGTAAAAAATATTTCCTTCCATTATGGTTTCAACAAAATGAGCAGTCATAAACTTCTTTACCCTAATGGACGTAATATCATAAAGAACTCATTTTTATATTTAAAAGTAATCAAGAAATTATCTTGTAATCTTTCAATAAAATTAACAGTTTGATTTATACTTATAATTTATTGTTTTGTAATTTGTATAAAAAAGCCTAATATCATAAAATTCTCTCTGTTTCGAACCTATTCATGTTGAGTCAATCACAACTATTTGCGAGCAAATCATAAGTAAGGAGCGTATGAATGAAAACCATTTAAGAAGAAATCAAAATATCTCTTATGAAGGTTTTAAATGCAAAAGCTATCGCAACATTAGAAACCAGCAAATATCATGACAATATGGACCTACATCATAAGAGAAGCAATGAGCTTCTGAAACTTTCTCATTTTCAACGAAGAGAGCATCTTATAAGCTTTTATATATAAAAAATTCAATGAATTTCATAAGATTTTTAGCGCAAAATTAATCCCGTAAGATGCTTTGACACGATTTCAACAGCTAACTAAAACCAAATCATAGCTCATCAATTTGCTATATACTCATAACTGATTTCATTCTAACAAGGCTAAGAGTTCTGCACCTTTTAAAGGTATTAACTTCTTTATAAATGTACCCCCTTACAAAATGCTTTTGTTTTCAGTAAGAGCACGTCTACTCATTTCAATCATTGCATCCCGAAGATGTAACTTAATTTTTGATCCAATAATCATTCCAAATAAAGGAGCAAGTAAACCAGACATGATTACAGTATGACGAATTTTGTTATTTGAAGAACCAGTTTTTGTTGAACAAATATATTCATGATTAAAACTCATACGTGTAAAAGGAAGTTTAGCATAATCAGAAAAACAAACATTTTTTATAACTTTATCAAGCGTAAAAGTTACTGTAGGTCCCTTTTTAGGTTTCATGCGTCCTATAGCGCCTTCTTTGAAAGGACCAGAAAGTTCTACCCACTCAAGTTCACTATCCCAGCAAGGCCATGATGCCACATCTTCCCATATAGCCCAAATTTGCTCAGCACTTGCTTCTGTACTAATCTCTTCACTATATATCCAATTAAACACGATAATCTCCCCTTTTTTACAAATTACTTATCTTTAGTGATAAAGAGTATTATAAAAAAGTACCCTTAAAGCTGCACAACGATAAAATACTTAATACTCTCAGATTTACTTAATATGTAATGATTAAATCAACAAGGGATACTACTAAACTAAACAGACAAATACTCAGGATAAATGAACAATATTTTCAATACTAAACAAAATATCTTTTTTAAATTTATACAATAACAAAAATAGAAGTTACGCATCATATAAGATATAAATGCAAACTGCACAGCTTAAAGCTTTCAACTGCTGATGAAATGTAATGATTAAGGTATAGCAGAAAGAAATTAGACAAAAAAGATCATAACTATTATCGAGGATATATATATCCTATTGGAGAAAAAACATCCTTCTGTAGTAAAGCTAATAAAAATTCATCAATTCCTTTAACATTAGAATCTTTTATTTACTTTCTGCTTGACCTTTTAAAAACCATATAAAATGAAGAAAACTGTGAAAAAACATTTTTTTATCCTATCGGATAAAAACAAAAACTTTCTCAAGATGTAAGCGATCGTAATTTATAGAGACGTATTGCTGTCTCACCATAAAAACGCTCATCGTCTAGATAAAAGACGTTAGGTAAATAAATCATTGTATCTTTCTTTTCTTCAAGTATGAAGAGTGTATCAGCTTTTGCCCACCCTCCTCGCAAAGCTTCTACAAAAGCACGTTCACCTAAACAACGGCTATAGGGAGGATCAGCGCAGATAACATCAAATGGAAGCATTGTTCCAATATTGCCAAGTTTGGTTGCATCACGACGCAAAATCCGTCCTATCGACTGTAATTCAAAGGCTTCTATATTTTTTTGAATTACCCCACGCCCCTCAACCGAGTTTTCAACAAAAACAGCAGCCTTTGCTCCACGTGAAAGTGCTTCAATGCCTAAAGCACCAGTCCCAGCAAAAAGATCAAGAATGCGTTTATTGGTCCAAAATTGTTCTTCACGGCTAGAAAGAATATTAAAAAGGCTTTCACGTGTACGATCACTCGTTGGGCGAATCGACTGATTAATAGGCGAAAACAAAATACGCCCAGCAAATTTACCGCCTATGATCCGCACGTGGACCTCCAAATCGCTTCGAAGTTTTTGCACCGTCCCTATGTGGTTTAGATTTTTTCATAGCACCACCAAACGGTTTTACCTTTTTCTTTCTCTCAAAAGAATGCTCATCATGACCACCTTTTATCATTTTCTCTTTATCCTTTAAAAAGCGATCTTTCTTACCAAAGGGATGCGTCTCGTCATAAGATATTTTGCCACGTTTTTGAACAAAACTTTCCCTCTTCTCTTTGTGTGACGAACTTTCTTTTAGTTTTTCCTTGCCTCGATGAAAGGACTTTCTACCATCCAAATCGCTCTTATAACCATGCGATTTCTCCTCACTATAGGAAGGCTTTCTACGTGCACTTTGCGGACGTGCACCAGGAGCCATCCAAACATTAGCACGGCGAGAACGCGGTAGAAAACGCTCTACTTTTCCTTCTTCACTTTTCTCCTTCTTTACATTCTCATGAGACTTTGTACTTAATCGTGCGCGACTATGTTCAACAGAACCATCTCTTGGTCGGCGTCGTATTGCCCTTTCACTTGAGAAAACCCAACCATCATTTGCAATAGAAAGATCTTTCTGGCTTTGCTTTTCTGCAACAACTGCAGAATTTGAAAATGGCTTAAGAATAGGAGCATCAAAATCTGCATTGGCTTGCATAATCAAACGCTCCCCCAACTGATCTCGTAACATCCGCCCTTTTAACTCTTGCACGGCTCCTTCTTCTAAATCAGAGAGATGAAATGGACCATAAGATACACGTATTAATCGATTAACTGATAATCCCAATGCCCCTAAAACATTCTTTATTTCACGATTTTTTCCTTCTCGCAAAGCGACAGAAAGCCATACATTCGACCCTTGTTCGCGTTCAATTGATGCTTCAATCGAACCATAAAAAATACCATTAATCGCAATACCATTTTTAAGGTTATCCAACGCGCTCTGCCTTACTCTTCCATGAGCACGTACACGATATTTGCGGACCCACCCCGTTACAGGAAGCTCTAATACACGCGCTAAGCCACCATCATTGGTTAAAAGCAAAAGCCCTTCCGTGTTAATGTCAAGCCTTCCAACAGAAAGAACACGCGGCATTCCTTTTGGTAAATTACTAAATACTGTAGGTCTGCCTTCAGGATCACGGTTCGTGGTGACAAGACCTGCTGGCTTATGGTAAAGCCATAAACGCGTTCGTTCTATAGGAGGTAAAGGTTTGCCATCAACTTTAATAACATCAGAGCGGCTAACATTAAAAGCAGGCGTTGTCACGACTTTACCATTCACAGAAATACGACCTGCAACAATCATCATTTCTGCATCTCGACGCGAAGCAATACCAGCACGCGCTAACCTTTTAGCAATTCGTTCACTCTCATTATTTTCATTCATTTGCGTTTCAAACCAATCTTTGCAAGTATGTTCAGAAAATTATTCACATGCACCATACCGCTTATCCTGAAAAATGAAGTAGCATAATCATTTATCATTTTCTATACTTTAACGACAATAATATATCTGCCGACTTGCAAGTTTGTTTTAAACTCTTAAAAAAATAGAGGTCTTCTTTTCATTATAAAAGCATAATAAATTATTCATTCCATAGCATTCCTTATCGAGATAACCTTTAGATTTTCTATACCTTCAGTAGAAAGAATATTATGACTTTGACGCCCATGGAAATAGCCCTTTTAGAAGCACAAGAGGCTGCAAAAACAGATGAAGTTCCCGTAGGTGCTGTCATTACACGTGGAAAAGCTATCATTGCACGCGCTGGTAACTTTATAAAATCTGCATATGATCCTACAGGACACGCAGAAATACGCGCAATCCGTATGGCTTGCAAAACATTGCAAAGCGAAAGGCTTCCTGATTGCGATCTTTATGTAACACTTGAGCCTTGTGCTATGTGTGCCGCTGCCATTTCATTTGCACGCATACGACGTCTCTATTACGCAACAAATGATCCCAAAGGAGGTGCTATAGAGAATGGTCCACGTTTTTATCAGCAACCAACCTGTCATCACAAACCTGAGATTTATTCTGGTTTTAAAGAAAAAGAAGCTGCTCAATTACTTAAAGATTTTTTTGTACAAAAGCGATACTAAAAACAATTCTTCTTCCATAACTTTCACTCTTTAAAACTATCCTACTTCTCAAAAAAGACTGTTAATTCTTTTGCCATATATATAGCAAAAGCTATTTCGAAGCATTTTTTCTCTCTTTTAATTCTGCATATTGTTTCTATTAGATGATACATTCATTCAAAAGAATAATTCATTATTTTGTATATAAAATATAAAGTCCAAAATATCGTAGACATACTCTCATTTCAAATTACATTGAAACAGTAAAAATCACTTTCTTGCACATCATAAGCGGAATTATCGTCTGGATAAAGAACATTTTAGAAAAGACTAAAAATGTCTCTTATGAAAGCTCTCAAATGCAAGAATTATCGCAACATTGGAGTTTGAAAAATAAAATGATAGTATCAGTTTCCTCCTTCCTAAGCATAAAGATATTGGAGCACAATAGATTTTACGTTATACTATCCACATGAGCGATGTTGTAAAATGAGCTTGAGAAATGTTTCGTGTTAGGAAACGCATAAGGACTCTCTCGATGCTGTTGTCATATTGCTATTTCATGAGAATAACACCCCTCCTACAGCAGCATTATAACTGCGCGCGAAGGAGAGCTTGGTATCATAAGTAATTAGAAAAATTCTTTACTTTAAATATTTTGTCTTTCCCCTATCGACCAATAGGTGCGGTTTTTGCCGGTTGGCGATAACTTAAAGGTGGTTCAGTGAGATAGCGACGGTATTTTGAACTTCCAACTTGTGCTCTCTGACGACGTAAATATTCCTGTCGTTGCTTCGCATTCAACTGTGAAGGATTTTCTGAACCAGCGCCATTAACTGACGATCCTTTGTGAGGAAAAGGAGTATTTCCTTGGTGATTCTTCGATGCTGCCATTTCATTGACAGATCTATCTTGTTGTGGTACCGGCAAAAATCTGCGTGAACTAGGGCTTGGTATTACAAGTTTTGGATGAGGTTTCATAACAATTTGGCTGCTATTATTTTTTGGTGTTAATGAAGTAATATTAGCAACATCTTCAAAAAACTGTATCGAAACCGGTTTATTGGTACCATAGGTAGGAGCGGATAAATCGCATCCCGTTAAAACAAAGCACATCCCTAAAATTCCTATTGGAAATATTTTTATTTCACGTTTTCTCACTGCCTATTCCATTTCCTAAGTATATGGCTGATTAATATTCCCGTTATTTATGAGAGAACGGTCCATACACAAATTTCCCCCCTGCAGACAAAATAACGGAATTTACTTTGTACCACAAAAAACTATATTCATCAATATGAGAAATATACTTGCATTTCTTTCCTTTGATTTAAAATTTTAAATCTTACCAAGAATCTGTAGTTCCCGCAAAGCAGCTGCATCACGAGCAGATACATCCGGATAAGCTAAATCACTCCCAACATCTTGTGTATAACGCCATGATCGAGCACATTTTTTTCCTAATGCCCTCTTTGGATATACACCAACACCTTCAACATCATTCAAAGTAAAAGCATCGGAAGGTATCGTGTCCTGCGTAATTGTGAGTGCACTGGTAATACAGATCTCCGCCATATCCACATTTTCTAATGCCTCTCGTAAAACCAGATTGGAAATAAAAACAATAGGCGCAGCTTCCAAAGAGGATCCAATACGCTTATTAGCACGTTCAAGCTCTAAAGCACCTGTTACAACTTTACGGACCTGCCGAATCTTTTTCCAACGCTCAGCCAAAGATTGGTTTTGCCATTCTGCTGGTACAGAGCGAAATTGTTCGAAATGCACTGATTGGCTTTCTGGATAACGCTCTAACCAAGCTTCCTCCATCGTAAAAGGTAACATTGGAGCAAGCCATGTTACCATACGCTCAAAAATCTCACGGACAACCTGCAAGGAAGCCTTGCGTTTTTTTGATGAAGGTGCATCACAATAAAGAGAATCCTTGCGGATATCAAAATAAAATGCCGATAACTCAATGATTGAAAAATCCAATAATGCACGCATAATCTTTTTAAAATCAAATTCATCGTAAGCGCGATTAATCAACTGATCAAGTTCAAAAAGTCTATGCAATATAAATTTTTCAAGATCCGGCAGTGCACCATAAGATACTTCTTCTCCATCATCATGTGCTAAAGTTCCTAGCATCCAACGAATTGCATTGCGTAGTTTACGATATGAATCCACATTTGTTTGAAGTATTTTTTTGCCTAAACGCTGATCTTCCCAATAATCGGTTGTCATAACCCAGAGACGAAAAATATCAGCTCCAGATGTTTTAATGATTTCTTGCGGAACAACCGTATTGCCTAAAGATTTAGACATTTTCTTACCATTCTCATCCAAAGTAAAACCGTGTGTGATCACGGACTTATAGGGAGAACAAGCACGCGTACCACAGCTTTCCAAAAGAGAAGATTGGAACCATCCGCGATGTTGATCTGAACCTTCAAAATAAACATCAGCAGGCCATTTCAAATCAGCCCGATCTTCTAACACAAAGCTATGGCTTGCTCCAGAATCAAACCAAACATCCAAAATATCATAAACCTGTACCCAAGGCTCATGTGCACGCTCACCTAAAAAACGTTCACGTGCTCCTTCAGCAAACCATGCATCTGCCCCTTCTGCTTCAAAAGCCCGTAAAATACGCTCGTTCACACCTTCATCTTTTAGAATAACACCATCCTCATTCGCAAAAATACAAATAGGAACACCCCAAGAACGCTGACGAGAAAGAACCCAATCAGGACGATCTTCTATCATAGAAGCTAGGCGGTTTTGTCCAGAAGGCGGCACAAAACGCGTTTTTGAAACAGCTTCCAAAGCCCGACTACGTAAAGTTGAACCATCCCCAAAATCTTTATCCATTGAAATAAACCATTGTGGTGTATTGCGAAAAATAACGGGTTTTTTTGAACGCCAACTATGGGGATAGGAATGCTTTAAACGCCCCCGTGCAAACAATCGATCTGCTTTAATTAAAGCGTTAATGACCTCTTTATTGGCATCACCCATTTTTCCATTATCATCAATAACACGTGCAGGTCCTCCTTCACGATCTGGTCCTAAACCTGGAACATCTTTCGTATAGAACCCTGCATCATCAACAGGAAACGGTATAGATGAATCAATCCCCGCTTGTTCCAGTAAGGACTTATAATCATTCCAAATTTCAAAGTCCTCACGCCCATGGCTTGGTGCTGTATGGACAAAACCTGTACCAGCACTCTCTGTTACGTGCGAACCATCAAGCAATGGAATTTTAAAGTTATACCCCCCAGCCAAACCTTTGAGTGGATGAGAAAGAACAAGAGCTTTCAACTCTTCAGAAGAAATAACACGCAAACGCTTCAAAACAAGTTTGGCTTTTTCTCCACAACTCATCGCTAAAGGGTCTGCAAAGAGAAGCTTTTCTCCCACTTGAGGACCAAAATCATTTTCAGCACTTTCAACTTCGTAAATACTATAAGAAATTTGCGAAGAATAACTCACTGCACGATTGCTTGGAATTGTCCACGGTGTTGTTGTCCAAATGACGACATGAGCACCATATAAATCATCAGAATTTGCTTCAAAAACAGGAAACTTAACCCAAAGCACCTCTGATTCATGATCATGATATTCAATCTCAGCCTCTGCCAAAGCCGTACGTTCCACAACAGACCACATCACTGGCTTGGAACCACGATAAATCTGATCTGACATAGCAAATTTTATCAATTCACTGGCAATGCGTGCTTCTGCATGAAAAGCCATTGTAGTATAAGGCGTGTTAAAATCTCCCACGACACCAAGGCGTTTAAATTCTTCACTTTGAATAGTTACCCAATGCTGTGCAAATTCACGGCATTCTTGACGAAACTCGTTAAGAGGTACCTCATCCTTATTTTTTCCTTGTGCTCGATATTTTTCTTCAATTTTCCATTCAATTGGAAGCCCATGGCAATCCCAACCAGGTACATAATTTGCATTAAAACCGCGCATTTGGAATGAACGGACAACCACATCCTTTAGAACTTTGTTTAAGGCATGCCCAATATGAATATGACCATTTGCATAAGGCGGACCATCATGAAGAATATAAAATGGACGATCTTTTGCTTGTTGGCGCAATTGCGCATAAAGCCCCATATCTTCCCAACGCGCCATCAATTCAAGCTCTTTTTGCGGAAGCCCTGCACGCATAGGAAAATTTGTCTGTGGGAGATAAAGAGTTTTTGAATAATCTATTGTTTCATTTTTCACAGTCATTGTGAAATATTCCTGTCCACTTTTACGATTTCATTTTTGCATAACTTCCCTGAACCCTGCAACTCTGGTTTTTATCTATAGGGAAAGCCGAGCTTATCATTCGTATTAAGCAGCGATCAGGAAAATATATCATCACAATCTATGGGCTTTATCATGAAATTCACAAGAAAAGAAATCAAAAATTGATCTTTTAAAAAATAAAGGCTCCACTAATAGTGGAGCCTTTTAGAAATTTACTCTTTTAAAAATTAGAATTTATAAGCTACACCAACACGGAAATCATTGGTTTTGTAGTTAACTTCAAGTTTTTCCTTTGCAAATTTCTTTTTACCAAAATCAGAGTAACGATATTCTGCACGTACAATCACATTATCCAAAAGCGAGAAATCAACGCCACCACCAAGTGTGTAACCAATCATGGTTTTTGTTTCATCAGCTAAGTTCTTAGAAGAAACGACTCTTCCATCCTCATCCTTAACAGATATTGATACAGTGTCTTGGAATTGCCCATAAGCAATACCACCAGCAAGATAAGGCATAAAGCGATCAGCAGCAAAACCAATACGTACCCGTGTAGCACCACCCCAATTTTGCTTGAAAGTATGACTTAAAGTTTCAACTGCATCCTCTTGATCAAGACCAAGTTCAGAAGCCATCTTTTTTATTTGTTCTATACCATATACACTGGAAGCGTTCTTATCCACCGCTTGTGTACTTTGTGCACCGTGTCCAGCCATATTCTGTCCACCATGAGAACGAGAAGCATGTGGATTAGCATTTCCGCTACCATGGGTGCCATGATGACCTCCGTATTGGGCTCCGCTTGTTCCATTGGAAGCTTTTGCTGTTTCAGAAGATGATCCTGATCTCGCGAGGACAAATGTCCCTCCGCTCGGTACTGTTCTTTCTTTTAATGATGATTGTTCCGATGCAGGTGCTTTTGCTGCTGGCTGACTTGATTCTGTTCCCGTTGATGAGATAAAGGGCGCGGGTTTTACAGCAACCGATTTTATTGGAGTAGCTTGCACTTGTACAGCCCCTGCTGATACAGATGATGTTTCTGCAGATTTTGCAGACCCAGTTACTCCATTTGTTCCTCCTACTGATGGTTGATCTCCTATGTCTGATCTTGCCAATAGGAGCGTTGACTGCTCTGGTGAGCTTGCTCCTGTGGTAGAGGATGTTGATTTAGGTGCAGGTGATTTTAATCCATTTACCCTGCTTACCGATGTCGGTCCTGTACCTGATCTTTCCAATGAGGACGATGGCGATTGCACTGAACTCACCGTCTGTCTAGAGGATGCTGATTGTGGTATTGGCGATGCAGATGGCGTTTTTAATGGTGGTGTTGAAACTCCTGAATTTCCCCTTCCCACTACCACTGTTTTTTCTGCTGTTGAATTGACATTGCCAGAACTTCTAGTTATTGCTGCTTTATTTGATTGTGTTGCTCCTGTTTGTGGTTGTTGAACTGTATTTACTGATCTAGTTAGTGCTTGACTGGATTGCGCTGCAACAGATTGTTCTGACGTGGATCCTGCTGTTGGAGTCCCTCCTGTTGTAGTTCCTGTACCTGCAGGTGCTCTTGAGGTGTCTTTTTGCGTTTGTACTCCTGCTGTTGCTTGTGAGATTGGAGATGTTTGTGGTTTTGCGGATCTGCGGGATCTTACGACTGCATTTTCTACTGTAGTGTTATCAGCCGCTCCTATGGTAATGGTCTTTGTGTGTTTTTTTCCAGATACCATTAAATCCGTATCGATGCCAAAAATAAAGTTATCACCGAGATCAATATTAGAACCTGCATAAAAACCACCTACAAAACCTGAAAGTTTAGGAGAGAACTCTTTATCTAGTGGTAAACTCTTTTCTTGACCAACAAGAGCCATATCAGCTTTGCTCGAAAAACCACCAGCCTGGACACCTAAATAAAGACCTGTCCATGAAAAAGTAGGTGCAACAATGGTAGAAGCAGTCGATGATGCTGGCTGATGAGGAATCATAACATCAGCAGCTAGTGCTGTAGACGCTGAAATTAAAGAAAAAATAGACGCTGTTATTAAACGTTTTGTATTCATAAAATCTCTCCAAATATCCAAAATGAAATTCATATAGAGCATCTTTTCTGAAATATCTGTAGCAAAAATGACACACTCACAAAAAAATAAAGAATTTTTGCAAATAAGGCTTCTTAAACTTTTAATTTTGCATTCAATAAGAATTTGTAAACTAAATCACACTAAAATTATGTGTATTAAAGTTGGATTCATTTTCATTAAAGTTTCGCATAACTGTTAATAATAATATTCTTTATAAATTTCTTTTACCAAAATCTAAATAACAGTATTCTGCATACAATAAACTATTATCTGTTATTGCAAAATCAATACCAGCGCAAACAGTGAAATCAAATATTGCCTTTTTTAAAACCAAGCGCCATCAAAGTTTCATCTATTTACCAGCATGATCTACTTTTAGTACTTTAGCAATAGTATTTTGTATCTAAAATTCAGAAAAACAAAGAAATTATTCAAACACTCGCAAAAAAACTTTTAGATTCTTTGCACAAACATCTTCATCCTGCTACATCACATTGATTTATAAAGATAACTTATTGTTTTCATGTTGAATGAAAAAACTAATTCTGTAGGATTCTATCATTTAAAATCTGTTCCATGTTGTATTAATTAAAATCACTTGCTTGCACGTTACAAGCGAAATTTTCGTAAGGACGGACAAGGCTTTCTCTGCTGAAGCAAGACCTAAGGTTTGCATTCAAGTTGTTCTGAATGCTTTTTACAATAAGGGCTATTTAAGCGTCTCTCAACACTTCGCTGAGGCATGACAGCACCAGGACGACATATGGGAAGGTTGTCTGATTTATGGTTCTCACACCAATCTTGTATTGTAAAGCTAGGGCGAAAACCTGATTGCGCCATACACATTTCAATACTGGCAAATTGATTCAAATCTAGCGCCACAACCTTATTAAGGTCCGGTACTCCACATTCTAAAAGTATTTTATTTCTCCATAATGCTGGAGAAAGTGAGGGAATTGAGTTAACACATCCAGTGATACTTAACAGAGCTATACAACTCAACAGTTTTAAGATTTTCTTCATTCTTCCCCTCTTTCAATGGATTTATTTACAATAAAAAAGCTCGGAAGCTTGTTGATATTTTCTGTCATCGCTGCTTAAAACAACGGTGACCAATATTGAGATGATTGGTTGAGGGAACAATCCCGCCATTCCAAGCAAATGCAAGGATGGCGGATTGTTAATCATCACAAACAGCAAAACTTAAGGCTGGCATTTGCGACTATTTTTATATTTTTTACAAAAAGGGCTGTTCAAACGCTTCTTGACACTGCGCTGTGGTATAACAGCACCTGGACGACAAATGGGAAGGTTTTCGGCTTTATGATTTCCACACCAGCCTCCCCCCACATCATATTTATAGCGAAATCCCGCTTGGAGCATGCAAGCATCAATGGTTGCATTTGCATTGTAGTTGAGCTTTCTGCTTTCTGGATCCTTATCATAAGGAGTTGGCATACCGCATTCTAATAATGCTTTTGCTACCTCTGTAAAATCTGCTCCTGGTTTTTCCCATGCCCCTATAGAAGATGTGGGAGTTTTATTAAACTGGCACCCAGCTATACTCAATAGAGTTATCACACTTAATAATTTTAAGGTTTGTTTCATTTTTTGCTCCATGAATTAATTGAATCAATTTGTATACGGTGAGATGAACCATAATCATGTCTACATGCTCGATCCACATTTGCATAACAAACATGAGGGCTGGGATAACTAAATAGTACTTTCTTTGCCCCTTTAACTGCGTTACTACCAAAGGGTCTTTGGTAAAAAGTAGCGGAATTTCCACCAAATACTACACCAACAAAATCATCTGCATGGTTTTCCAAGCCGACAGTGGTTTGCTTGCCATCCTTTAAGATATATAACGTATCTGCCATGTCTTGAGTATTATAAGCTGGACCAAAAAAATTAACCGTTGTTTCCTTTGCTATACCGTGAACACCATGCTTTACTAAATCATGTGATCCATTTCCTGCTGTTATGGTACCACGACTATGGGCATCATCATGCAATCCTGTATTGCCATAAAGATACATTGTATCCTGGAATTTCTTGGTTGAATTGGTCAATCCAAAAAAAAATCTACCTTCCAGAAACTTCTGAAAAATCGCTATCCCTACTTCCACTTCCCAGTCTTCAGCTTCTGGGAAGTATGTAAAATAAAGGGGACCATGATCATTGTCAGCAAACTGGACAGTATAACGCGCAGCATCATCTGGTGAGGTAAAAATACCATTGTAAAACATATGAACCTTGCCATCAGAACCTTTTTGTAAATGTTTTTCTTCTTCAGGCGTTAAATAACGATACAGAGGTATTTTTCTTCCATGACTGTCTTTGATAGGTTTTCCATTTTCATCTGTTGCATAGAGGACATTGCCATTTTCATCATGCAAAACCTCACCCTCAGGATGCTCTTTGAGATATGCGAATCGCGTATTTTGTCCCAGTATCCCAATCCTTCATCCGATAAATTATTGATCATATCTACGCGATTATGCACTACCCCCTCAAGCGGTGCGACATCTAACTGTCACTACTGCTTGGTGTGCTGCTGCGGTGTTGCGGTTGAGAGAGCCAATGATTTGTCCAGCATCTTGCCCCATCGCCCTCTGTCCAGTTGTATCAGTAAGAATGATAGTCCCATCACTGATAGCAGATTTGGTTTCCCCTTCTGCTCCATCCTTGGCTTTGCCGTGATTTAAAACATTCTTGGCAATGTTTTTTATCGTGTCATTCCCAGAAAGGCTAAACCCATGGCTGCTGGCTTTAGCATGGGCACCGTTGCTGATATCACTGGTGCTAATGCTTCCAGTGGTCAGGCTGTTTTTATCTGCCGGCGCGGTGCTGGCAATGATGCCTCCGGTCAGCGTTGTTTTGTCTTTAACAATGATATTAAAGCCGCCATCACCCGCTTTGATGCCCGATTGCTCCACAACACTATGATAATCGCTAGAGGATTTATCCCTTTTGGAAAGAGGCGCTCATAGAGCTCCCACCTATTTACTAAGGAAATTAAACGTGTGTAACATCAAACATATCATCATACAGCCTGCTAAAGATGAGAGCTTTGTTTTTTACCATTGGCTATGAAAGAAAATCCTTTGAGGACTATTTCAATCAACTTATCAAAAATAATATTAAACTTTTGTATGATATTCGTAAAAATCCAATAAGCAGAAAATACGGATTTTCAAAAAGACAATTAGAGAAAGTTGTAAACAACATTGATATTGAATATATGGCATATGCCTGAACTTGGAATTGCCTCTGAAAAACGAAGAAATTTGAAAACACAAAAGATTATGATCGCCTTTTTGAAGATTATCAAAATACAACTCTCAAGGATAATTCTTGTGCAATAAACAAATTATATCAAATTTTTTTAAACAAAAAGCGCGTTGCAATCACCTGTTTTGAAGCTAATGTATGCATGTGTCATAGAGGACAACTCGCATTAGCTCTCATTCCATTGCCTGATTGGAAATATGAAATTAAGCACATCTAAAAAAATAAATTTGCATATTTTTAAAAAATGGGAGTGCCCATATGCCTCCCAGCCCCCTACCCATTCCTAATAACTTTTAAGTGATGCATGATTCACGCTACGGGTGAATTCTGCGCAAATCAAGGAAAAGAAATATGAACTGACTGATGAAACAATTGAGGTTGGTGGATACATTACACTTTACTGCATCCGTGCTTTGAGAGACTTTGGAGATGTAAAGGCAGGTGATCTTGGCGCTTTTATACAAAAAGAAGACAATCTAAGTCGATAGCAATTGCTGGATAAGTGATGATGCAAAAGTCTATGGTTATGCCAAAGTTTTTGGGGATGCACAAGTTTTCGGTGGTACATTTATTAGTGGAAAAGCTAAAATTTATGACAGTCCATTGATTTCCATCAGAGCAAATATACGCTGGCTATTAAACAAGCGCAAAATGGCATCTCCAAGAAAATAAACAGACTTACAAAAGGCTCTTTCGATTGGTTATTGCATCAGTATTTACAAAGCATGCAATGGCATAATCAATTAGAAACTACTAAAAAATTAAGTATAGAATTCTGAACAATGTTTCTAAAAATATTGCTGATCGTGCACATAAAAGCATAGAAAAACACCACATCCTTGACGCCGTAGACAGAAGGCGAGCTACTCTCGCAGCGGCAAAATATTTTTTGACCTCTTTAAACAATCTCTTTAATTGGACGGTTGATAATGCCCTTTTAAATAGAAATCCTGCCTTTAATATAAAAGCACCAAAATCTTTAAACAGTGGGGGATTGCTGCCATAGCTAGAAGAGGACATAGACAAATATTATCACCATTGGTCACACGGTACACATGAACGCGTCTGGATTGATGTTCTTCTTTCACAGGCTTGCGTGCGCGCGCCGTGATGACACCGTTCGTATCAGCTGGAAAGACGTCAAAGATAATATCATTTATCTCAAAACAGAAAAGAGCCAATTTAAAACAGATGTTTTTCTTCCTATTTTACCAAAACTAGAGGAAACCCTTAAAATTGGTCCCATAGGTGATGAAACATTCATTTGTGGTAAAGGTGGAAATAAGCTTGTCAAAGAAAGTTTTGGCAACCTCTTTCGTGAAGCATGTAATGCGGCGGGTATTAAAAAATCAGCGCACGGATTGCGAAAATTAGCAGCAACACGTGCAGCCAATGCTGGTGCGACAGTTTCGCAAATGAAAGCGCTTTTTGGCTGGACCGAAGATAAAATGGCATCCCTTTGTACCAAAACAGCCGATAGAAAACGACTTGCAATAGAAGCAATCAAAAAGCTACAAAAAAGCTAGAGCAATGAGCGGCAGCTAAAAAACAAACCAAAGCACCATCAAAATTATTAACGAAGTCAAAGCGGCGTTTGAGGTGTATCAGAAACAAGAAGAGAAATAGGTGGTTGTGCCTGTTGCTTTGTTTGCCATAAATTATAGTTTGTTTGCATATCCAACCAAAATTTTGCTTTACTAAAACCAGCTAATTCTAATTTCACTGCAAGTTCGGTACTTATAGAAGCATGTCCGTTAATCACTCTTGATAAAGAAGCTCTTGTCATATGGAGATGATCAGCTAATTTTTGTATTGTTATCCCCATTTCTTCTAAGAAAGCTACTTTCAGAACTTCACCGGGATGTGCGGGGTTATGCGTCATTTTTTTCATTCCTCTCATCAATGGTAATCTTGATAATCAACAAGCTCCACATCTGTTCCTATAAAGCGAAAAGTAACACGCCAATTTCCATTCATCCATATATAATAGTACCCTGTAAGAGCACCTTTAAGAGGGTGGATTTTAAAGGCAGGCGCTCTCAACATTTCAGGCGTAGTAGCACTTGTTAAAGCCGTTAAGATAACGCGTAATTTTTTAAGTGATCTGATCAAATAGCCTTTGTGGAACCTGTTGTATAAAATAATTTTAAGCCCTTATATTTAAAACTAACAATTGCCATTACCGCCCCTTATCGTATATCGTTGCTATACGGTTAATAACAATAAGAGTCAAGCCCATGTTAGAAATATCTAATTCTATATCTGGAAAAAATGGATGGGAATAAGTGATAAAAAAGCTTCAAAAAGGTTAGGGATAGACACCCAAAAAAACATAACAGAATCAATGATTATAAAATCCCTTACTCTTGTAATAAATTATTGATTTTAATTGCCTTTTTTACACTCTTTTAGTGGTGCAAAACTATAACGATGTAATCCTATAACTGGTCCATATTTATCAAGAGCTGTACGATGCGCTAGCGTTGCATAACCTACATGCTTCTCTAAACCATACCCTTTATAAACTTGTCCTGCACATTCCATCATCCGGTCACGCGTTACTTTCGCAATAATGGATGCGGCTGCAATTGAAACCGAACGCTGATCGCCCTTAATCAACGCCATTGCAGGACAGGACAACTCAGAAGGAATATCACGCCCATCAACAAGGACATAGTGGACTGGAATGACTAATCCTATAATACAGCGACGCATTGCTTCTAAAGTTGCTTTTCTAATATTGGATTGATCAATTGTACGAGCACAAAGACTGGCGACTGAAACCGCTAATGCACTTTGCAAAATTTCATGATAAAGTCTATTTCGTTGGAGAAAAGAAAGTTTTTTTGAATCATTTAACCCATTAGGAATACGATCTTTATCCAAGATAACCGCTGCTGTTACCACAGGTCCAGCGAGAGGCCCCCGTCCTACTTCATCAACACCTGCTATATGACAAAAACCCTGTTTTTGCAAATCCAATTCGCACGAAAAATTTGGTTGAAGCGGCAAATTAAACATCTTTGATACATCACAAATACAACAAACATACATCTATTTCTGTAGCCTGATCATTTTTTGCAAGCATTACAGTTTTAAATGGCTCTTCAAACATTCCACGAATTCTTGCACAAAAAATAAAAAACACATTTCTTTGGTTACCCTCTTTCATTATGTATAATAAAATCATGATGAAATAAAAGCTTTTATATTTATTTATCAAATATTTCCTAAAGTCATGATAGGTTTTACAAACCAATTTGGGTGCATTGATTTGATAAAAAGAGCTGCTTGTTGCGCCGTTTGTTTATTTTTAAAAATGCCAAAGCAAGTTGCTCCCGTTCCAGACATACGGGAAAAAAGAGCCCCACATTCATCTAATATAGATAACACTTCAGCTAACTGAGGTGCTATTTTTAATGCAGGAGAAAAAAGATCATTACGCGTTTCTTGTAAAGCTTCAACCAATGAATCAACATTTTTTAAAGCCTCTGTATTAATTTTTAAAGAAGGATTATGACGCTTCTCTAACGCTTTAAAAACAGCTTGTGTTGAAATCTCTTGTCCATGATTAACCAATACCATTGCTAATGAACAAGCTTCTTTTAGTCGTATCATCTCTTGACCAATTCCTTTAACCAAAAGCGGCTGCTGATATTCTAATGCACAAAGGCACATGGGAACATCAGCACCAAGAACTAAGCTCTTTTTTGCTAATTCTTCGTAAGGACAATCAAGATTCCACTGTTGACGCAACATGCTGATAACCCCAGCTGCATCACCTGAGCCGCCACCAATGCCTGAAGCAACAGGTAATGTTTTTACAAGCCGAAAAAAAGCAGGTTGAGCACATTCCGGAAAAGTCTTATGCATAAAGTCCCGTGCGCGAATAACCAAATTGTCTAAATGGGAAACAAGTCCTTTTGCAAACCACCCCGTCAAAACAAACTGATTATTTTCACAAGGTGCATAGTGTAGACAATCACCACTAAGACTAAAATAAACCAAACTTTCTATTAAATGATACCCATCAGCACGTTGCCCCACAACATGTAAAGCTAAATTCAATTTAATAGGTGTAAATAAATAGGAATGTCTTTGGAACGAAGTTTGTACATTTGATATCATATGACCTAATATTCACTTACATAGGGTT
The DNA here is from genome assembly GCF_042196985.1 of Bartonella sp. AA97HXZ. Taxonomy (NCBI): domain Bacteria; kingdom Pseudomonadati; phylum Pseudomonadota; class Alphaproteobacteria; order Hyphomicrobiales; family Bartonellaceae; genus Bartonella; species Bartonella sp. AA97HXZ. Next base: position 59,756 of record NZ_JBHIRC010000004.1, read on the forward strand.
CTTTTAAAAATTCCCCCCTTTTACCCATACTTTTAGCACGAGCCCTATAAACAGCTTGGAATATTCTTAATCGTTTTCTAAAAAAACAATAAATATAAAGAGTTCTCATACAAAATAAATGACATGTTCTCATTCGTATCATTGCAAGCCTTTTTCCTTCTAGCATCTGTTTTTAGATAAAATCTCTCTGGCTTGAATGATCCTTTCCATCACAAACCATAACGCTGCCAAAGAGCTCGCTCTTCTGCTGCCATCAATGCACTATCAACGACTGTATAAACCGTATGTGCCGTCACTCCTGAAGGCGTTTTAGGTCCTAAAAAACTTTTTGGAGGCATAATAAGTCGAAGTTTTGCATCATTACCAAAGCGCTCCTTAATAACAGAACGTACATCATTCAATCCATCAACCAGACCAAGCCCAACGCTTTGTTTTCCACTCCAAAACATTCCTGTAAAGAGATTCGAATCATCTGATAATTTTTCAGCACGCCGTTCTTTAACCAAATCGATAAAAGTTTGATGCACTTCAAGTTGGAGAGATTTCAAATGCTCAATATCCGCCTTTTTTTCTGGCTGAAATGGATCTAATGTAACTTTGTTCTTTCCTGCTGTGTAGACACGCCGTTCGATACCAATTTTCTTCAAAAGTTCCGGAAAACCAAAGGAAGCTGAAACCACTCCAATGGAACCAACAATTGAAGAAGGATCTGCAAAAATTTCATCCCCTGCACAAGCAATCATATAACCACCAGATGCTGCAATATCTTCAATAAACACAAGAACCTTTTTATTTTTTTCTTCTGCCAAGTCACGAATGCGCTTGAAGATAAAACGCGATTGTACAGGTGAACCACCAGGAGAATTAATAATAAGTGCAACAACCGGTGACTTTTTGTGTGCGAAAGCCTTCTCTAAAAGATTTGCACACCTACTGAGGGAAAGGGTACGAGATATAGATGCTGATGAATCCATAATTGCTCCTTGAAGGCGCACCACAGGAATTTCAAGTTTATCGGAAGAAAAACGGCGTGGAATAAAACTTTTAATAAAATCCATCAAAACAAAATCTCCTTATAAATTAAGAACAATTAAATAGGCAAGGACAACAAAAAGGAAGAACGCGATAACATCCAAAAGCGCCAATCAATCCCCACATTACAAGCAGAAATATAATTTCACCCAAAGTCAAACCTCCCTAACAACAAAGTGTAGACTTTAAATAATAAACTAAAAAACACAAGATACTATTAGAAAAGTTCCCACAAGCTTATATATCCATTATTAATTGCATCAACTCGGGGTGAAAAAGTATGGTCATTACCTTCATGTATAACCAATGCCGGTAAAATAGATAAAGCTGCTCGGCTTCCTCGTTTTGCGTAAAATAAAAGACGAATTGCTGCTGTTTTCGCACGAGCATGCACAGGAATTATACAAATACCACCAAAACGCCCTTCTAAAGCACGCAAGATATCTGACAGCGATTGTGGACGCGCAATGAGCCCTAAGTATCCACCTGGCTTAACAATAGCTGCTGCACTCCGCAACCAGTTATCAAACATTGCTTCAGACATAACATGTGCTTCAGATTTTTGTTTATCAGGTGTCTTACGATCGGTGGGATTATTAAAAGGTGGATTCATAATCGCAAAATCAAAGCTATTATCTATCAAACCTGCTTTTATACGGGCATTCCCTTTGAAGGTAACATCTGCTTCTAGCAAACAAATTCGGCTAGCAAATTGTTTATTTTGTTTTAGCATAAGCGTTTTTTGAGCGTAAGATACCATAAAAGCTGAACGTTCAACTAAGGTAACATGAACTTTCAGACAACGCGAAGCAACAGCCAAACCCGCAGCTCCAGCACCTGCACCTAAATCAACAACCTTGCCCTTTAAATCACTTGGAACCAAACTAGCTAATAACATCGCATCCATTCCAGAACGATGACCATATTTATGGGGTTGAACCAAATAAAATTTCCCGCGGTGAAAACTGTCAATTGTTTCACCACTCTGATTCGCTGCTTTATCCATTTAAAAGCCTAATGCTCACCTTTATAAACTGCATTTTTGCCATTCAGCTGCTATTTTAAATTTTTTATTATTTCATAACAATAAGATTACACTCGCTAAAGAACATTTCTTGCCAATAACATTCCAAGCTAACACTTTTAAACGACATCAAAAGCTTGAGTCAAAACCAAACCCCCTTTATGCTAATGAATAAAGTAAATTTTATATATGTCCATTGCAATACTCTAGGAGTAAACACATTGAGTGCAGCTATCAAACCAAAACAAATAAGAAATAATCAAATTTCTCTTCAATCTCTTGTCAATCTTACTCAAAAAGATATGGATTGCGTAAATCAATTTATTCTCTCTATGGCAAAATCAGAGGTTGAGATGATTCCTGAAATTTCTAACCATCTTATTTCATCAGGTGGAAAGCGATTACGCCCAATGATTACGCTCGCTTCTGCTCATATGTTCGGTTATCAAAGTGACGGGCATATAAAACTCGCAACAGCTGTTGAATTTATGCATACAGCAACATTACTACACGATGATGTGATTGATGAAAGTAATTTACGACGTGGAAAATCTACAGCACGGATGATTTGGGGGAATCAAGCAAGTGTACTTGTTGGTGATTTCCTATTGGGCCAGGCCTTTAAAATGATGGTCGATGTCGGTTCCATAGAAGCGCTCTCTGTCCTAGCCAACGCTGCTGCAATTATTGCTGAAGGAGAAGTTATGCAACTTTCTGCCGCAAAAAATATAAAAACCAGCCCTTCAGAATATCTCAAAATCATCAATGCAAAAACAGCAGCACTTTTTTCAGCAGCCGCTGAAGTAGGACCCATTATTGCTGGCTATGGAAATAAAGAGCGTTCTTCATTACGTGAATATGGAACATCCTTAGGTTTAGCTTTCCAATTAATTGATGATGCACTTGACTATAGCGGTAGTGCTCAAAACTTAGGAAAAAATATAGGGGATGATTTTAGAGAAGGAAAAATCACAATGCCTGTTATTCTCGCATATGAGCGTGGGAATATGGTAGAAAAAGATTTCTGGAAAAAAGCGCTTGAAGATGGCAATAATAATGATGAATCCTTCGCACACGCGCAACACTTAATGGAAAAGTATGATAGTATCACAGATACAATAGAACAAGCACGCATCTATGGAAAATATGCAATTGATGCTCTTGTTCCCATGAATGAAAATCTTGCTTATAATGCTCTCGTTGAGACTGTTGAATTTTGTATTGCGCGCGTAAACTGAATTCTTTGCAAGAATCGCAGTATTTCTCAACACAGTAATGAGATATGATCTATAAACAACACCATCAATTGATTATCTTGAAAAGGATTAGCTCCATGTGCTCTGCAACGGTATCTCGACTTTTTGCCCTCTTTATCGTGGGTATCATGCTGATGCCATCCCTCACCTACAGTAAAATAAGTGCAGCAACTCATACAAGCTCATTTACAGGTGCTTATTTAGCTGGAAGGGTTGCAAATCATGAAAATAAAACAGAACTTGCTATCAATTATTTTAAACAAGCACTGGTTTATCAACCTGATAACATTGAAACACAAAAAGAGCTCCTTGAAGCTATGCTCTCGGTCGGAAACTTTAAAGAAGCTGTCCAACAAGCCCAAAAACTCAAAGAGAACGATGTTATAACTCCCTTTGTTTCCTTAACTTTGTCAGTAGAAAGTCTCATCAAAAAAGATTATAAGACTGCCAAGGCTCTTCTGAAATTAAAGGAACTTCCTACGTCCAATAATCCAATACCTGAACTCATCGGCGCTTGGATTACATTTGGATCTGGACAAAAATCTCAGGCAATCGATGATCTTAAGAAACTCAAAGGTCCTGTCTGGTATGATCTTTTTATATCTTATCATCTAGCACTTATGAGCGACCTTGCAGAACGGCCAAAGGATGCAAAAAAATATTTCATTAAAGCACTGAGTAACAAACAGGGAACTCTTATCGCTCCTAATACTTATGAGCGTATTATCATAGCCTATGCCTCATTCCAATTGCGCCATAATATGCGCAACCAAGCTCTTCAAACAATCCAGCATGGCGAACAAATGTTGTCAGGTCGAGAAGTCCTTAAAAACTTTCAAGAAAAAATTGAAAAAAATTCTTTCTTAGAGAGAGTTATTAAAACACCTCAACAAGGAGCAGCCGAGGTATTATATAATTTTGGAACAGCCCTCAACTACAAAAACTCAGGGCGAATTGCACGTATTTTTAAGCAATTATCTTTCGCATTATACCCTCAAAATGACGCAACACTGTTTCAGCTCGCACACATTTCTGCTAAATTGAACGATCCACATCAAGCAATTAAACTTTATCGCGCTTTATCCCCTAAATCTCCTTATTATAAAGATGGACAACTTCATCTTGCATTCCTTCTTGCCAATAACAACAATTACAAAGAAGCAATAAAATTACTCACATTGTTAAATAAAAAATTTCCCAATGATCGTAATATTTTGATAACGCTCGTTGCTTTTTATATGCAGGATAATAAATTTCTTGAGGCCATTAAAACTCTAGACTACGCTATTACAAAGATAAAAAACTTTCAGCAGGACGATTGGAAACTCTTTTATCAGCGTGGTATTGCTTTTGAACGTTTAAAGCAATGGCCAAAAGCAGAACTTGACTTGCGAAAATCACTTGAATTTTTCCCAAATCAACCGCAGGTTCTTAATTATTTAGCCTATTCCCTTGTGGAACGTGGTGAGAAGCTTGAAGAATCGCTCCGTATGCTACAAAAAGCCTCTGCTTTACAAGCTCACAACAGTCATATTCTCGATTCTTTAGGGTGGGCTTATTATAAACTAAAAGAATATAATAAAGCAGTGCAAATATTAGAAAATGCTGTCAGATTACAACCTGAGGACCCAACACTAAATGATCATTTAGGGGATGCCTATTGGAAAGTTGGGCGTAAACGTGAAGCAATCTTTCAATGGAACCACGCAATTGACGGAAAACCAGAAAACTCTGAACAAATTCAAGAAAAGTTGAAATTTGGTTTGCAATAAACGATGCTTAACCATAAACCACATGAAATAATAAATAGAGAAACTAAAATTACTTTGTTTTTTGTTTAGTTCAATATAAAGAGTATAAAGCGTGAAACTGCCTGAACATCTTAACCCCAAACGTTCTTTTCAGGGACTAATCTTAACTTTGCAAAATTATTGGGCACACTATGGGTGTGCAATTTTGCAACCTTACGATATGGAAGTCGGAGCTGGGACTTTTCATCCAGCAACAACATTACGCTCTCTAGGACCACGCCCTTGGAAAGTTGCTTATGTCCAACCCTCTCGACGTCCAACAGATGGCCGATATGGTAAGAATCCAAATCGTTTACAACACTATTATCAATTCCAAGTGCTTCTCAAACCCTCTCCGCTCAATCTACAAGAACTTTATATAAAGTCGCTACAAGCTATCGGGCTTGATACAAAACTGCATGATATTCGCTTTGTTGAAGATGATTGGGAAAGTCCCACTCTTGGTGCTTGGGGGCTTGGATGGGAATGTTGGTGCGATGGAATGGAAGTCTCTCAATTTACTTATTTTCAACAAGTGTGCGGCATTGAATGCACTCCTGTTTCAGGGGAACTCACATACGGTCTTGAGCGTCTAGCGATGTATATCCAAGGGGTTGATAACGTCTATGACCTTAACTTTAATGGTTTGGAGGGAGAAAACAAAATAAGTTATAGAGATATTTTTTTACAAGCAGAACAGGAATACTCATATTATAACTTCGAATTTGCTGATACAAAACTGCTCCATCAGCACTTTATCGATGCAGAACGCGAATGCAGCGCACTTCTTGATGCTGGAAAACCAAATAAAGAAAATGTATTCCATCGCTGTGTTTTTCCTGCCTATGATCAATGTATTAAAGCGAGCCATATCTTTAATCTTTTGCAAGCACGTGGCGTTATTTCTGTAACCGAACGACAAAATTACATTCTTCGCGTTCGTAATCTTGCGCGCCGTTGTGGGGAAGCCTTCTTACTCACAGAAGCTGGACAAATATATACTGGAGAAGCCTAATGTCTGATCTTCTTCTTGAACTTTTCAGTGAAGAAATCCCCGCACGTATGCAACGAAAAGCTGCTGCTGATCTTAAGAAATCTGTTACAGATCAACTTGTGAATGCTGGATTGATCTATGAAGCTGCTCGTGAATATTGGACACCTCGTCGGCTAACATTGGACATACGCGGACTTTCCACACGCTCCAAAGATGTCCATGAAGAACGCAAAGGTCCCAGTATAAAATCACCACAGCATGTAATTGATGGTTTTCTACGTGCAACAGGATTAAATGATGTTTCTGAAGCGCATATTGGACATGATGATAAAAAAGGTCATTTTTATATTGCTAAAATTGTTAAAAAAGGTCGAGCTGCAGAAGAAATTATTGCCGATATTTTACCGGATATTATCCGCAACTTTCCATGGCCGAAATCTATGCGTTGGGGAAAAGATTCAGCACAAAGTGGTACTTTGAAGTGGATTAGACCTTTACAAAACATTCTTTGCATCTTCGGACCAGAAATTGGTGAAACACATGTTATTCCGTTTACAATTGGTTCTCTTAAAAGCAATAATTTAACTTATGGTCATCGTTTCTTAAGTGATGGAGAGCCATTTCAAGTGCGCCGCTTTGATGACTATGTTACTCAACTTGAAACCCATAAAGTCATTCTGGATGCCGAAAGACGAAAGAATATTATTTTAGCTGATGCCCAAAATCTCTGCTTTGCAAACGGTTTAGAATTGGTTCAAGATAATCCCCTCCTAGAAGAAGTTGCTGGTCTTGTTGAATGGCCTGTTATCCTGATGGGTGATTTTGACAAATCATTCCTTGATATTCCTCCAGAAATTATTCGTTTGACCATTAGAGCCAATCAAAAATGTTTTGTCACCCGTAAACAAGGAGAAAAAGTAAAACTTTCTCATCATTTTATTCTCGTTTCTAATATTCTTGCAAATGATGAAGGCAAAGAAATTTCGAAAGGAAATAGTAAGGTTGTCCGTGCCCGTCTTTCTGATGCACTTCATTTTTGGCAAACCGATCAGCGTGATTTGCCTGATCTTCAACAATTGGAATCTTCTATAAAAAAATTTCAACTTGATATAAAAAAACCTCTCGATCAAAGAATGGCGCGACTTGATCATTTGAATGTAACTTTTCATGCTAAATTAGGTACACAAGGAGCAAGGGTAGAACGCATTGCTGCACTCGCACAAGAAATTGCCCCTTTGATACAAACAGATCCTCTTTTAGCAAAACGTGCAGCCATCCTTGCAAAAGCTGATTTGCAAACAGAAATTGTCGGAGAATTTCCTGAACTACAAGGTGTTATGGGGCAAAAATACGCCCTTCTTCAAGGGGAAGATCCTCGCGTAGCTGTAGCAATCGAAGACCATTATAGACCTCAAGGACCAACAGATCGTCTTCCACAAGAACCACTTGCTATAACCGTTATGCTCTCCGACAAAATTGACATGCTCGTTGGCTTTTGGCTCATTAATGAAAAACCAACGGGCTCAAAAGATCCCTATGCGTTAAGACGAGCAGCATTGGGAATTATTAGGCTTGTACTTTCGCGAGATTGGAAAATCAATCTTATGCCGCTGTTCCAGTTAGCAACGAATCTTTTCTTACAACAAAAAAATAAATATGAAATCTCTCAAAGAGAAAATTCACAATTGCAGAATCTGATTCCAGAAAAAACAGAATATATTTTATCAGATCTGTTATTCTTTTTTCATGACCGTCTGAAAATCTATCTAAAAGAGGAAGGCGCTCGTTACGATGCCCTTGAAGCCGTTTTAAATAAAGATTCTGATGATTTTTTATTGGTTGCACGTCGTGTCGAATCCCTTATCGCTTTTATCAACACCCATGATGGAATGAACTTTGTAGCCTCTGTAAAACGTACTGCCAATATTCTTGAAAATGAATTTCAAAAAAGCACAACAATAGCGAATGTAATTAATCCTGAGCTCTTTGTCGAGAAAGAAGAAAAGCAGCTCTATCATGCAATCTGTGAAGTAGAAAGAAAGGTTCTTGCTCCCATCAATGCAACAAATTTATCATTTGCACTCAGTGTGCTAGCGCCACTTGGAAAATTGATTGATATATTTTTTGAAAAAGTATTGGTGAATGATAAAAAACCTGATGTTCGTGCTAACCGTCTTGCTCTTCTCAAACGCACTCACATTGTTACACAATCGGTTGCAGACTTCTCAAAACTTGTCATTTAAAATCAAAATACCCTATTAACTGATAAAAATAATGAAGATAGTTTTTTCTTTTTTATGACTTTTATTAATTAATATTGAGAAAATTATGCAACCAAAGAGACTGTTCTTTATCTCTCAAATATCATTAATTAAGATATGTTTTCATTTTGATAAATGATTCTTTCTCAAGAGACTCTTTGATAAGTTCATCTGCCTTATTAGAATCTATTTCCCTTGCAATAAGGGTACGTGCTGTAGAAATTGCCAAATCAATCGCTGATGAAGAAACCATGCGTATTGCATCCGCTTCTGCTTGGGCAATTTTTTGTTCTGCCAATTTATTGCGGTTTTTTACATATTCTTCTGCTTTTGCACGGGCCTCAGCAATAACAGATTCAACTTCATGCTTTGCTGCTGCAATAATTTCTTGCGCATCTTTTTCTGCTTCTGCATGTTTGCGTTGATATTCAGCCAATATTTCCTGTGCCTCTTCACGAAAACGCAGAGCCTCATCCAGTTCATCTTTGATACGTTTCGCACGCGCATCAAGATGGCGTATAGCCCTCTGTGGAATTTGGAAATAGACTAAAAGAGCCAAAAAAAGAACTAACCCAACAAATGCCCAAAAAGTATCAGTCATCTTTGTCTTCCTCAATAATCCGCAGTTTTAACAACTGAACGAACAGCCTCTTTGCTGATATCAACGTCAATCAATTTTTTCACAATTTCAAGAGCTACTTCTTCAGCGATAGAACCAACATTTTGCATCGCTTTATCCCGAATTTTTGTTATCTGTTTTTCAGCATCTGCGAGTTTTTTCTCTAGACTCTCTTCAATTTCTTTCCGTTTAAGCTCTGCCTTTTCTTTTAATTCTTCACTAGCTACCTGCGCTATAGCCTGCGCGTTCAAACGCGCTTCTGCTAATTTCCGCTCATAAGTTCCAACAACAATGTCTGCTTCTTGCTTCATGCGCATTGCCTGATCTAAATCAGATGCGATTCGATCTCGCCGTGTTTCAATAACACCGCCAATACGTGGTACAATTACACGGGAGATAAAAAGATAAAAAAGTCCGAAAGAAATTGCCAACCAGAAAAAATGCGAACCAAAATGCACAAAATCAAAAGGCGGAAACACACGATTTGCATGCTCTGCCACCTTTTTAATATGTTCTATCGACGTTTCAGTGTTCTGTGCATAAGCGCTTGAAACAAACATCTTCTTTCATCCTTTAAATAGCTTATTAAAGCACTCTATAACCGATGATAACTGACAAACACCTTTCTGGCATCTCTCTTGTTAAGAGCTAAAAGGGTAAATCTTTCCTCATGAAAGAACAGACATACCCTTTTGATGATGATTAAACCCCAAAAAGAAGTAATAAAGCAATGAGCAATGAAAAAATTCCCAAAGCTTCTGTTACAGCAAAACCAAAGACGAGACGTCCAAACTGACTATCTGCTGCTGATGGATTTCGTAATGCACCAGAAAGATAGCTACCAAAAATATTACCAAGTCCTAAAGCTGTTCCAGCCATACCAAAGCAAGCAAGACCAGCGCCAATATATTTTGCTGCAAGCACCATTTCCATGTTATTCTCCTTTAAAGCGAAATTGCATTATTCGACGGAAAACCGCCAGTTCTATTAATGTCCTGGATGAATTGCATCATTAAGATACATACAAGTTAAAACCGTAAAGACGTAAGCCTGAAGAAATGCGACCAAAAACTCAAGAGCAGTAATTGCTACAGTCATAATAAGCGGTAAAATCGAACCACCCACACCTACGAGTCCTACCCCAATCATTGAAACAACAAATCCAGAAAACACTTTAAGCGTAATATGACCAGCAAGCATATTCGCAAAAAGACGAAGAGAAAGACTAATTGGACGGGAGAGAAAAGAAATAACCTCAATCATTGTCACCAGAGGTAAAACCACAACAGGAACTCCACTGGGAACGAACAATTTCAAAAAACTGACCCCATGCTTATAAAAGCCATAACCAATCACCGTCAAAATTACCACCATTGCTAACGAAAACGTGATCATGATTTGAGACGTAACCGTATAAAAATAAGGAAAGAGACCAATAAAGTTAGCAACCAAAATAAAAGTAAACAGAGAAAAAACTAAAGGAAAAAACTGCATTCCCTGCACACCAGATGATTCCCGCAGAGTCGATGCTACAAATTCATATGCCATTTCCGAAAGAGACTGCATCCGTGTTGGAACCAATCCACGACTCGATGATGAAATAAAGAGAAAAATAGAAGTTACAACAACCGTGAGGACTGTAAACAATGATACATTTGTAAACGATAAATCCATATTTCCTATGGAAATCTTAATCAGCCTTAAAACCTCAAACTGATGAATAGGATCTGGAGCGTGCGCTGTCACTTCAACCTCATTTATCGGACCTCTCATTGGCCCCTTTATTTTGTTTATCTTGGCGCAATACGCCTTTTTTTCCTAATTGACTGGAGGAAACATACCCCACAGACCGAAGAATACTCAATACACCAGCAGCAAATCCAAAGAAGAGAAAAAATACCAATCCCCAAGGCCATGAACCTGCTAACTTATCAAACCCCACCCCCAAAACAATACCAACTATAATACTTGCCAGAAACTCACTGGAAAGCTTAATTGCACCTGCCATCCTTCCTTGTGATTTTTCCCGCTTATTCCTATGCTCCCGCTTCTTTAATGCTTGCTTGCGCACTAAAGCTACGCTTAAGTTCCTACTACGACATTCCAAATCCTCTGAATGAAGACACTCTCCTTGCTTTTCCTCTTCAGCCTCCTTACGGCTCATAACGGGTTTCTCGCCCATCGCCATCATTGGCTCCTTAATTAAAAAGCAACATAAGAATACATTTCATAAAACCGTGTGCATCATATTGTTCCCGAATTTATTCGTCAAGATACTAAAAGAAATCTATCACAAGTTATCGTATAAATTTTATTGCAGAAATAACGTATTTTTCAATTTACATGCTTTCTTAAAAAGATATTCCAAGCACCTAAACCGATTTCACGACAGCACCCGTGAATGTATAACGAAAAGTTCACGTGAATAATATAAAACTCATAGAACAACCATTTTTACGCTTAACAAAAGGTGTAAACTAATACCATCTTATTTTCCGACTCCCAATGTTATATCAGCCCTAGTTTTGAAAGAGAACATAGAAAGCTAAAAACAGTATGAGAGCGTTAATTTTCCCCTTTCATTCGAATAAACTTGCACTTTTTAGTTTATGGAAATGATAATAATCAATGGTTTCTATATGATCCTATTCGCAAAGTATTTTACATCCGCCATTACAGACCACATCACGAAATGAGCTTGAGGGTATTAAGAGAAGGTCCTTTAAATACAAAATATTAATAAATCCAAAATTTCAAATAGATTAAGCCAATAAAACACAATAAAATTTAAACACGATTACCATACTACTTTATAAAATTTTAATCCACTTTTATGAATTTCGTTCTTTACAATTGAATATCCGTAGATTCAGCAAATATTTTTGCTTTTTATTCAGACAAACTATCGTAAGCAAAAGCGCTTATTCATAAGCTTTATTTTTATGAAACGATAATCTCATGCTGTTTTCAAACAAGCATCATAATTATATTCCCCTACCCTCATATTGCATCTATTCTTGCACTTAAATAACCCATTAAGAGGATTATGTACTCTTTCTTAAATACTCCCTATCACACTCTTCTCATGCCATGCAAATAAATGATTATCAATAAAATTAAAACTTTAGCAAATAAAATTTTAATTTTATGAAAAGAAAGATCATTGAAAAAACTTATTTTTAAGATTCTTAAGTATAGATTTCATTCACTTAAAAAATTAAAGAGTTATCATTTCTTCTTAGAACGTGTCGCAAAAGGATTATCAGAGGCTCGTAATGATATGCGAATGGGTATACCAGACATATCAAATGTTTCACGTAACCCATTGATAAGGTAACGCAAATACGACTGAGGCATACTTTTGGGGCGCGAGCAAGAAATCATAAATCCAGGAGGACGTGTCTTAACCTGTGTGATGTATTTAACCTTAAGTCGACGTCCAGAAACCGCAGGAGGTGGATGATGTGCCACAACAGTTCCAAGCCATTGGTTCAATTTAGCCGTCGAAATGCGACGATTCCATACACGGTGCATCATCATGATATTTTCCATCAGTTTATCAATCCCTTGACCATATTGTCCTGATAAAGGAACAGCTCTCAAACCACGAACTTGAGGAAGAAATCGCGCACATTTTTCATGCAAATCAATCAATGTGGTCTGACTGCTTTCAATAAGGTCCCACTTATTGAAAGCAATAACTGGAACACGCCCTTCACGAATCACAAGATCAGCAATTTGTAAATCCTGCTTTTCAAAAGGTATCGTTGCATCAAAAACAATGACCACCACTTCTGCAAAACGAATAGCACGCAAAGTATCTGCAACAGATAGTTTTTCTAATTTTTCTTGAATTCTCGACTTTCGACGTAAACCTGCAGTATCAAAAAGTTTAATATGACGACCACGCCATTCCCAATCTACAGAAATAGAATCACGCGTGAGTCCTGCTTCTGGTCCTGTTAACAATCGCTCTTGTTTCAACATACTATTGATAAGAGTGGATTTTCCTGTATTGGGACGCCCCGCAATTGCAATCCTAATGGGCTTACTTTCATCGTAAATAAGCTCCTCTTCGTCCAAATCCTTTACATCATCACCAACAGATGTAGGTTGTATCATTCTATCTTCTTCTTTGTTGTTGCCAAAAACATGCTCTGACCCAACAGCATCTATAATTGCATCACGCAGATCACTAAGTCCCAAACCATGTTCAGCCGATATTGGGCATGGCTCCCCCAAACCTAATGACCACGCCTCATACTCTCCTCCTGTTGCCGCTCTTGACTCAGACTTATTGGCAACAAGCACAATTGGCTTTCCTGATTTGCGAACCAATGAAGAAAAATTTAAATCACTTGGTGTTATTCCGCTCTTTGCATCAAATACAAATAAAATAAGATCCGCTTCATCAATTGCAACTTTTGTATGAGAACGCATACGCCCCTCAAGTGTATGATCACCTGCTTCTTCCAGCCCAGCCGTATCAATCACATCAAAACGTAGATCTTGAAGTTTTGCCGCATGAATACGCCGATCACGTGTTACACCAGGCTTATCATCAACCAAAGCCAATTTTTGCCCAACCAAACGATTAAATAGCGTTGACTTCCCAACATTGGGACGACCAACGATAGCAATGGTAAGGCTCATCGATTTATTCCTTATTTGTCTTGCCCTCAGCTTGTATAAGCTCAAGCATCATTCGAGCCCGATCTGTTATTTTTAAACCCAAAGAACCTTCTTCAGAAATTTTCTTAAAATAATAAACCGCCTCATCCATTTTATCCGCCTTATAAGCAGCTAAGCCTAAAGCTTCTCTTGCAGACATACGCATAGGATCGGTATCACTTGCCATATCTTTAATGCGCTTTTCAACATCAGCTAATGTCCCTGTATCAACCAGAATATAAGCCGCCCGAATTTTTGCAACTTTCTGCAAAATCTGCGGTGCTTTCTCATCCGCTGCAACAGAATCAAAGATCTCCACTGACTTAATAATATCACCTTTCTCCATGAGTAAAGAAGCCTCACGTAAACGAGCAAGAAAAGGATATCCCCCAAAATGAGAGGTTTTAACAGTTTCTAATTGCTTTATCGCTTTATCAAAATCACGTGTATCCACAAGATCAAGACTCTTTACAAATGCATCACCAATATAACTAGCTTTCTTTATTTGTGTATGATGATAAACTTGATAAGCAACTATCATGAATATAAAAAGAATAGCTGCTCCAATAATTGAAAAACCATACCGTCTCCAAAAAGCAAGCGCCTTTTCCTGACGAAATTCTGCATTCACTTCAGCAATAAAACTATCATACGACATATATCATACCTTGAAAAAAGTTACTTCACCTGTGCTTTTACGCATAAATGGATAAAGATGGTAGCCCTAATTAACTAAAAATCTTTAAATTACTCGTTTATTTATTTTAAATCAACATGTAGCCAATTCAATCAGATTTTTGCAACAGTCTTAATCGAAAATGATGTAAGCACCCTGTTTGTTCACATTACAGCTTTTACATATTATGAAAAATTCACTGCCTTAATATTTATCATGATTGCCTATCATCTCAAGCGAACTTTCTCTCCATTATATAGAGGGATAATCTTTTAAAGTCTTCAACCGCAATCGTTGGTTGTATTGGATTATACAATTTATAATAGAAAAACCAATTCTTGAAAAAACTTGAATAAACAGTAAATTTCCATGAATATCTACTAAAACCAAATAGATAAATTTTTATCTGTATCCAAAATACCGAAGCGCCATGATTACAGTGTGGTATAATTCCAAATCTTCAGTTAAAGCTCTTTATATAAAGTATATCCCTTCAACTTATCTTCATACGATTAACAACCTTTTATAATTGATCCTTAAAGTTTCTAAAAATATCCTATTGTAAGGGCCAAACCCACATAAGCATTGGAACAGCAATAATAACGATCAACACCGCCAATGGAGCACCCAAACGTGGATAATCACTAAAACGATATCCTCCTGGCGCCATCACGAGCATATTACTTTGATGTCCAATAGGTGTAAGAAACTCACAGCCCGCACCAATTGCAACAGCCATCAAAAAAGCTTCAGGCTTATAATGAAGGGAATGAGCAAAACTTGACGCAATTGGTGCTACCATCATCACTGTTGCTGCATTATTCAAAAATGGCGTGACCAACATAGCTGTCACCAACATAAGCGCTAAAGCACCGGATGGCGGGAAAAATATTGCCAATTGGCTCAGCCATTGACCAATGAGATCAGTACATCCTGTTTTCTCTAACGCTTCACTCACTGGAATAAGAGCCGCTAATAGCACTAATATTGGGCCATCTAATGCCTGATACAGATCACGCGCGGGCAAAACACGAAAGATCACCATTGCAGCAGCAGCAGAAAAGAAAGAAAAAGCAACTGGAACAATATGAAAAGCTGTAAAAATAATTGCTATAAATAAAACAGCTAAAGAGATGAAACCATGTCGTAAATTTCCAAACACAATATTTCGTTTTGCTAGGGGCAAGCATTTCAATTCTCTTAATAAATTTGGAATAACTGCATCCTGTCCTTGCAAAACAATCACATCTCCAAGATGGAAAATAATATCATCAAGTCTTCCCCGCACCCTTTCATGTTGACGACTTAACGCAAGCAAATTTACATTATAGCGATCAAATAAAGAAAACTCTTTCGCACTAATACCGATAAGAGGTGAATTATGGGTAATGACTGCTTCAATAATATCAATATCACTGTCCTTATCACCTGCAACAATAGTTCGCCCCTTAGAAAACTCTAAACGAGCAGAGTTCATCACGCTATCTAACCCTGTATGTGATCCTTCCAGCAAAATAATATCATTTTCAGACAAAACAAAATCTGGTAATGGTGAAATAGATACTTTGTTTCTGATGATTTGAATCACCATAACATCACCACTTGATGGCTTAACCAAATCAACAATATTTTTTCCCACAATCGGTGAATTTATTGGAATATGTACTTCTGCAACATAATTACGAATATCAATGGCATCATCAAACGATACACCCGAACGCACACGCACAGGCAAAAGCCAATAAAAAAGAACCAAATATACAACACCAGCCGTCGCAACAACCGCACCAACTGGTGTAAAATCAAACATAGTAAAAGGTGTTCCTGCTAAACGTTCTTGCATCGCTGAAATAACAACATTGGGAGATGTTCCTATCTGTGTCATAAGCCCCCCCAACAAAGAACCAAAGGCCATGGGCATCAAAAAGACAGAAGGAGAAACCTGAGAACGACGTGCAAACTGAAAAGCTATCGGAAGCATAATCGCCAAAGCACCAATGTTTTTAACAAACATTGATAATACGACAACAGAAAGAACCAAAAAAGCTAATTGAAGACGCACCGATTTCACGTCTGGCCATATCCGTTGGATAATAAATTCCATTATACCAGAGCGAGATACAGCAGTACTGACAACAAACACACTCCCCACGATAATAACGATATCATTACTAAAACCGCTAAAAGCTTCCTTCGGACTGACAAGACCAAGGGCACAAGCTATTAATAAAGTACAAATAGCAACAAGATCATAACGAAATCGATCCCAAATAAAAACAACCATCATGAGACCAATGATCGAAAAAGCCATTATTTGATTTTCTGTCATAACACTTACCTCTCCCCATTAAATTATAATGAACAAGAACATATTTTTTATGTTTTAAATATTCCTATAAACAGCAGCAAGATAAAAGCAGACATCGAAATATTTTAGGATAATTTTAAAGTGATAAAAAATTATGATGCGCATAAACTTGCCTCTCCTTATTATGCGTGCTTTTCTATAAAGTGCTGAACCCAAAGAAAATTGATAAAAGTTGATAAAGCTATATTGTAAAAAAGATGAGAATAACTCTAATATAGAGAGTAGATAATTGTTGAAACTGGTACACGCTATATTTAAACCTTTGTCGTTGCTTAAAAGAATTTATCTTCACTCTCAATTCAAAGAGTGGTAAAAATGAAAGAAGAAAGAATGGTCAATCTTAATAGTGGGTATCAAAGTAACCTCAGATATTGGCTCACTTGCATTATTGGATTTGTTGCTATCTTAGCAATTATAATTGTTGGTGGATTTTATATTGCAAAACCCTATCTTGACAGTTTTGTAAGAAAAGAAATAGCCCGTCATTCCATAAAAGCCGAAACATCTGAAGTAAGCATTCTAGGTAAAATCAATTTGAAGAATGTGACATTACCTGTTCCAGCTGGTACATCACTTAAAATTGGTGCCATTTCTGCCCGTCCTCCTCTTTCCTTTATTCCCGGAACTTTTACATTTTATAATGTTGATTTAAAGCATAATAATATTCACGTGCAAATTCCCCAAATTTCTCTTCGGAATGTATCCTTAAAAGAAAAGGATAGAACGATAACATCACGTCTTTTACAATCAATGATGCGTATTGAGCTTTCCTCAATTATTGCTCCCAATATACAACTTTCTATAGAAAATAAAAATAACCGAACAGAAACGGTTGAAATCAAGAATTTCCAGCTTTCTGATTTTAGAAATAACCATATCCATTCAGTTAGTATCAAAAATATGGATCTTAAAACGGTCGTAGCAAATGGTGCCAAACAGATGCAACTTATGGCTAAAAGTGATACAATAAAAGCCCATGATATCGATATCAACTATGCCTACTCTATCATTTTTGGAAAAAACAATGCTCTCAATCAAGGTAAAACCGTTACTGGCCCCATTTCTTTGAATAATATAAGTGTCGATATTTTTGAAGAGGCAGAAAAAAACAGCTCTTTCTTCCTTGGACAGTTTAAAACATCTGGTTTAAAGATGAAACCGCTTGAACAAACTCCTGAAAAATTAATCAAAGCTTATCTTAATGCAAGAAAAGAGAATAATAAAATCGCTGAAAAAGTAGCACAAAATGGTCTTCTTCTAAACATACTGCTCGCCATTACCTCAGCGGATGCCAAAGTTGATAATATCACCGTTGATATACCGCAGTTGAAAGCAACGCTCGAATCATTCCAATTCAAACCAAGTTTGTGGAAACAGCCTATCCCTAAAAAGCTTTTTCTTTCTCTCAATAACCTTTCCGTTTTACCTAAAAAAATGAATGAAAAAGACTTAAATTTGCTTAAAAAAATCAATCTTGAGCGCTTTAATGTTTCAGGAAAAATTGATATTTCTTACGATGAAAAAAAACGTATGCTCTTTCTTGATACAATGTCTTTCAATATGAAAAACGTTGGATCTGGGAACATATCTGCTAAGGTTATTGATGTTGATGAAAAGCTTTTTTCTGGTCAGAAAAATATAATGATTGCTGCGTCTCAAGACCTTGGCATCAATGAAATTAATATACAATATACGGATGCAGGTTTCATTGATAAGCTTTTTTCTTATCTTGCGCAAAACCTTAATGACAGCCAACATGATCTAAAAAAGGAACTTTATGACGATTTCTATCTAATGATGACGCAGACCCCAAAAATTCTTATAAAAAATCATGACGAAGCAGAAAAAATTTCAAAATCCTTAGGAGAATTTGCTAAAAATTCACAAACATTGATCGTTAAAATTAAAGCAAACGATAATAAAGGTCTCGCAATAGTTGATCTCGAATCTGCTCTACAAAATGATCTATCCAAGGCTTTAAGCAAAGTACATCTCACTATTAAAAATGAAACATCACCTTAAACATTTTGTGCTTTAAACATGATGATCTTACCTATAAATTAAGAACTTTATTCCTCTTTTTTCTTTTATATGATACAGAAGGTATCACACAGAGTCATTTATACAGAGAATATAGAATCTAAAATTGTCGATTCTTGGAGTTGTTCATGTCTGATTTATCTTCAAATCGCCTGCCTAATCGCGCTTCTCGTGTCACCAATCAAGCGCTTTCTGCTATCGAGCGTTTTCTCCATATTGAAGCTCTTAGTGGTGTTGTTCTTTTATTAGCTGCTGCTGCTGCACTTATTTTTGCCAATTCTAAATATGCTGCTTTCTATGAATCTTTTTGGCATACACCTCTTGGCTTTAATTTGGGTCATTTCACTCTTTCATGGGATTTACATTTCTGGGTTAATGATGCCCTTATGACTATTTTCTTTCTCGTCGCAGGAATGGAAATTCGACGCGAAATTCATGAAGGTGCTCTTGCCGATTTTAAACAAGCAATCTTACCAATTGTTGCTGCAATAGGGGGCGTTTGTGTTCCTGCAATTATTTACTTTATCTTTAATTTTAACGAGGGACATATCCGCGGTTGGGCTGTGCCAACAGCAACAGATATTGCCTTTGCTCTAGGTATTCTTGCTCTTCTAGGAAAAAAAATTCCTTCTAATCTTCATATTATTCTTCTATCATTAGCAATTATTGACGATATTATCGCTGTTCTTATTATTGCTTTTTTCTACTCAACAAACATTGATCCTAGCGGTTTAATGATTGCAGGAGCGGGTATTGCTTTGGTACTATTTTTTCAGTGGATCGGGCTTGCATCAGCATGGCTTTACATTTTACCTGGTGCAATCATTTGGTGGGGTTTAATGGTAACAGGTGTTCACCCATCGCTTGCTGGCGTAATCTTAGGGATGATGACTCCCGTTCTTCCTACCCGTACTCTTGTAGCGCCACTCACCATGCTCAGTAACGCTATGCAAATTCTTCAAGAAAAAAATACAAAAACAGATCTGCATCATATTTCAACAGCATTGAAAAAGATGCGCAAAGGACAACGGGCCATGATTGCCCCAGTAACACGTGTTCAAAAAGCATTGCATCCATGGGTTGCATACGGTATCATGCCAGTTTTTGCCTTCGCAAATGCAGGAGTAAGTTTTGCAAACTTTGATCTTTCTTCTGACAAATCATTCTTGATTGTTCTGGGTGTTGTCATTGGTCTTTTCATCGGTAAGCCTCTTGGTATTATCACTGCCAGTTATATAGCTGTAAAATCAGGGCTATGCCGCCTACCCCCTCATATGACCTGGACAGGCGTTTTACTCATTGGTTTTTTAGCAGGAATTGGCTTTACAATGTCTATTTTTGTTTCAATGCTCGCTTTTAAAGATATTATTCTGCTTGATGCGGCAAAAATTGGGGTCCTTTGTGGCTCAGGTTTATCTGCCCTTATCGGTCTGGGATATGGATTTATTTATATTAAGCGCAATAAAGGAATTTCTCATAGTTCCTAACAAACTAACTGAAAATACATTTTTATGCAGAACTTTTAAAAAACGATTTCGCTCATTTGTTGGGTTCGGACGATATTTAATGTAAAAGCTGTTGTCTCGCCTCATCTTTACACTTATGAAGGAGAAAACTAACATCATCATACTATTTACGAGCCTCTAATGTTACAACACCTTTGACTCTTAAGAAGACTTATAAGAGATATTTTTATTTCTTTCTTCAATATTCTTTTACTCATGCACCAGCTCCACTCATGATATGCACAGAAATGATTTTAATTGTTTCAATATAAAAGGCTTCGTGGTTTCAGAAAAGCTGCCTTTCGTCAGGACTATTATTCACTATAAAAAAATTAATTATTATGAATCAATATCTTATGTTTAATCATACGAAACAGATAAGAATAAGCAAAATTCAATAATCAGTTAAGTAATTCCATGGTTTATTTTTTTCCAATAAACCACCCTCCTCGTTACTGATTTTATTGCGGTATTCTAAATAACTTTAATTTTTATCTGCTTAAAAGCACATTATTTTTGGATAAAAAATATTTAATTTATCATTATAAATCTTGAATGGAGTTCAAATATCGTATGATTTCTTCATTTCAAATCTGTACATGATAAATCAATCAAGACTATTCTCTTACACGTCACAAGCCGAGGAGAAATATGGATTATTTGAAGAAAGAAGACTGCTTCACCATATCCATACAAGAGTTGTTCAACACGAAAACTAAAAATTAAATGATGACGGCCAACTGACACCTTTGATCTAAGAAGGAGATGGGGCGCACAATGGCTTTACCGTTATACCATTCATGGTCGGTGCCGTGAAATGGACTTGGGGGGCTTGAGAGATATTTTTTCAAAACAAGCGCGTAAATTGGCACTATAATAGCGTTTTGTTTTACGTGAAAGGTATATACGATTTAAATAACGCAATAAACAAAAACGTGAACCAATGTGTAATATCCATTATTTAAAAGATATTGCTGTCAATACCTTTGAAAATTGTAAAGCAGAATTAAAAGGAAGTTGGTTTTCACTTTTATGGCTTCATATTCTCACCCAATTAGGTTTTATCTCCATTTCAGAAATTACCCCACCAGGTATACGCAACATCCTTATTCCTATCTGGCATACAAAAACAGGAGTTGCTCGTAGGCCCCTTATCCGTCTCAATATACCATCAAATATGCATCTGCTCTGACATTAGATATTGATACAGGTAACAAAAAACAAAAGATTTATTTGGAATAACAACGTCATAACATCACTATTAAATTGACAATGGAGTGGAAAAATATTCCCGTTTTTTATCATCGACACATCGCTTGTCTCACTCCATGAAAGAATTAAACTTGAAGCATGCTTCCATAGGGAGCACTCTAGTTTACGTAATTAACTCGCGGGAAAAAAGAAACCCCTAGTCATTTAGACTATTCTAAAACATATGATTGATGGAAAAATAGAGCATATATATCGTTGTTCTCCCCTTTTTCCGCTCTTATTTGATATTTATTTTCTTTTTGTTTAAAGAGGTCGCTCTATATTTCTTGATACCATAAAATACTCTTCATAGATAATTTAAAAAGCAATGTTTCCGAGACTTTCGAATTTATACAACGCCACATAAAATACAAGAAGAGTAAAATAATATGGCTATATTTCTCACAAGAAGAGCTTTACTTACAAAGACCACCATTTGCAAAATATGTAAACATGATAAGAAACTAGCACAATATACTGCAAAAACGAAAGAATGTATTTCATGTGTGATTGGCAGTATGACACAGAAAATACTTATAATAGAGTAGTTAAGGGAAGAAAGTTAACCTAAAGAACATATGGAGGTATCAAAAACTTTGTAAATCTTAATCATAATTCAAAAAAGAGAAATAGACATGAAAAAAATTTAAGTAATAAAATCATAAAAGCAACACACTGTAACATTATCATTAATTTTGATCTATATTTACATGATTTTATGAAAAGTACTTCTGAAGAAGCTATAAACGCATAAGACATGGTAATTTTATAACTTATAGTGCAACATAAATATTATCTATAGAGATATATTTTTTATTGCCTCGTAATACGGAAAAAATTAAATTTTCAAGATATACATAAAGTCATAAACAATCATTTGATGACAAACTAAACATCTCTAGAAAATACATCATCAATTCTATTTTGGTAATTCCGTCACTAATCCAATGAGCTCCCATTTCTCTAAGATTTATAATATTAAATCTGTATTCACGAGGCTGTCCCTCATGTAACATGCATTCTTTGAATAAACGCAGTGCATTGTTCCTTAGTTCTATTAAGGCTTATCGTAAAGTCTTCTCCATCTCACTCTATAGGCTCTAAAACGTTTATAGACGGCATATTTTATATCCCTTCTTAAACCGTTTTTTACCCAAACATCTTTCTCTTGTAATGTATAAGTGACCATTTTAAATTCATCATGAACAAGTTTAAAATGAGAGAGTCCTGCTGTATTAAATATTCCATTTAAGTTAAAATATAAATATCCTTAACAAAAATTATTAATATATATTAAAGCTTTACGTTATTGAAACTCTGTTGAAACTAAAAAATACTTATCCCTTATCAAGTGCATAAACAGCATGTAATGTTCTAACCGCAAGTTCAGTGTAAGCACTATCAATCAAAATAGAAATTTTAATTTCTGAGGTCGTAATTGCTTGAATGTTAATACCCTTTTCAGCCAAAGCCTTAAATGCTGTAGCGGCAACACCTGCATGGCTACGCATTCCAATACCAATCACAGATACCTTGGCGAGATCGCTTTCAAACTGGAGAACATCAAATCCAATTTCTTTGCGATTCTTTTCAAGAAGTGTAACGGCTTTTTCTACATCTGATGATGGTACAGTAAAAGTCATATCAGTTTTTGAGCCATCTTCAGAAATATTTTGCACAATCATATCAACATTAATGCTTTCTTCAGCCAAGGGACCAAAAATTGCTGCCGAAATCCCTGGACGATCGGCAAGCCGACGAAGGGAAATTTGTGCTTCATCCTTAGCAAAAGCAATACCAGTAACATTTTGTTGTTCCACAATTTCATCCTCATCGCAAATAAGTGTTCCAGAAGAACTCATTGGATCCTCCATGCCTAACGCATCAGGATCCTCAAAACTTGAACGCACAAAGGTACGAACCTTATGAACCATTGCCAATTCAACAGAACGAACCTGTAAAACCTTTGCACCAAGAGAAGCCATTTCTAGCATTTCTTCAAAAGCTACTTTTGGTAAACGACGCGCTTTCGGCTCTATACGTGGATCCGTTGTATAAACACCATCCACATCCGTATAAATATCACAGCGATCAGCTTGTACAGCAGCGGCTATAGCAACAGCACTTGTATCTGATCCCCCACGCCCTAAGGTAGAAATCCGGTTATCCGGAGATAACCCCTGAAAACCAGCAATAACGGCAACCTGACCTTCCTGAAAACACTCGATTAAAAAAGATCCATCAATATTAGTAATACGTGCACGGCCATGCGCATTGTCTGTATGAATAGGAATTTGCCAACCAAGCCATGAACGTGCATTCACCCCCATTTCTTGAAGTGTCAAAGCCAACAAACCTGACGTAACCTGTTCACCAGAAGCAACCACAACATCATATTCACGAGCATCTCTATGCATAGAGGAAGCATCACTTGTCCACTGAACAAGTTCATTTGTTTTACCAGCCATCGCAGATACGACAACGGCAACCTCATTGCCTGCATCAACCTCTCTTTTGACATGCCTTGCAACATTATGAATACATTCAATGTTTGCTACAGACGTTCCACCAAATTTCATGACAATGCGCGCCATTAATAACACTCTTACCTTTACATCTCTTATCTCAAACAGTAATGAGAATTAGATGCTGTATCAACTAACCATTTTCTCGACATAGCGAATATCTATCATTTGTGCAAGTTTCATTATGATTATATTAATTTCTCTTGACTTTGTATAAAATCTACTTGACCTGATCATTAAAAATAAAGGAAGGCAACATGATCGATGAAACACAAACAACTATTGATCAAAGTGAAATTGATCATTTTTCACGTATTGCTACAGAATGGTGGAATCCACAAGGAAAATTTCGACCTCTTCACCAATTTAACCCAACGCGCCTTGCTTACATCAGAGAAAAAATCTGTTTAGAGTTTAATCGTGACCCTTCTTCACTTACGCCCTTTCACAATTTGAAAATTCTTGATATTGGCTGTGGAGGAGGCTTGTTATCTGAACCAATGGCACGTCTTGGTGCTATAGTTGTAGGCGTTGATGCTGCACAAACAAATATTGAAGTCGCAAAAACCCATGCAGCCCAAAATGATCTTTCCATTGATTACCGCACGACGACAGCAGAAGTACTTGCCAATGAAGGAGAAAAATTTGATATCATCCTTAATATGGAAGTTGTTGAACATGTCGCTGACGTTAATCTCTTCATAGAAGCTACAGCAAAAATGCTGAAACCACAAGGGGTGATGTTTGTCTCAACACTCAACCGCACATGGAAAGCATGGGGGCTTGCTATTGTAGGCGCTGAATATATTCTACGTTGGCTTCCTAAAGGAACCCATGATTATAAAAAATTCCTAAAACCTCTAGAACTTAAAAATTTCTTATCAAAAAACGCTCTGACTGTCGTTGATGAGATAGGTATTACTTATAACCCATTAAACGACAGCTGGAATCGCTCAAAAGACATGGGCGTTAACTATCTCCTTCTTGCAAAACGGTCTTAAGAATATGTAATTTACAAATATTATATGCCTTGTAATAAAGAATTGAGCTTTCCCTCAGCCTCTAAAGCATAAAGATCATCACAACCGCCAACGTGATAATCACCTATGAAAATTTGTGGAAATGTATTACGTCCATTTGCACGCTGTACCATTTCTTGGCGAAGGGATGTGGAAGCATCAATATCTGTATACTTTACGCCTTTTTTATTAAGCAAATCACGTGCTTTTGTACAATAAGGACAGTTAGGGCGTGTATAAATTATTACCTCTTTCATAGTATTATCCTCCAATATTTTTTAATAATATTCATTTTAAATTCCTCTTAAGAAGAGGGAAAAATAGAATCTTCTTTGAGAACACGCGAAAATGTTAGCACATCAACCTGTCGTGCACCTGCATCTTTTAATGCAGCAGCTGCTGCTGTAACTGTTGCACCCGTTGTAAATACATCATCAATCAGCAAAACAGAACATCCTTTGAGATATTTTTTAACTTTATGCGAAACCTTAAAAGCATTTTTTACGTTAAGTTTTCTCTCTCTCGAAGAAAGACTAACCTGCGGACGGGTATGCCGACAACGAACAAGCCAACTCGGTTTTAAAAGCTTTTTTTGTGATGCTGCAATGTAACGTGCAAGCTCAGCAGATTGATTATAACGCCTCTCCCAAAAACGACGAAAATGCAATGGAATGGGAATAATAACATCACAATCATCAATAACCTCGCGTCCAGCAAACATCATCCAATTGGCCATAAATGATGCCAATTCTATATGATCACCATATTTTAAGCGCGTTACTAAAGTTCGTGCAAGCCCTTTATGAACAATGACTGAGCGAACACGTGAAAAAGGATGGGAATTACGGAGTGCTTCACCACTAAGAAAACCATCCCCCATATCACAAACAAAAGGAGTCCCCATAACAGGACAATAAGGTTTTGTGATAAATTGAAGATCTTTCCAACATTCGGAGCAAATCGTACCATAAGTAAAAACATTTTGCTTACATCCAGGACAAATTGGTGGATAAAGCATCGTTTTCAAGCGTTCAACGAACTTACTTAGTATATCCCCACTATTTAACGCCGCTTCTCGAAAATACAACATTATAAATTTAGGCTTTTACAAGTTTCCCTCAGAACAAAAGTTCCTTTGTATTTCCTCAATTTATAATTTTAATTCCTTTAAAAACTCTTACCTTCTATAAATTTATTTTCTTTCATATTATAAACTTGACAGAGCTTGCACAAATAATGAACCTTTTTAAAATATATTCTTTCATAGATCGAAAGTGTTCTACAATATGTCGCATCCTTTAATTTTTGATCATAACCGCATTGAACAATTCCGAAAACGTGCCTTTCAAAAAGCAAAAAAAGGATGTGACTTTTTACTCTCTCACATGGCAGAAGATCTCTATAAACGCCTTAGCACTGTTGATCGCCTCTTTACATTAGCTCTCGATTTACACAGCCATACAGACCTTGCTGCGCAAGCTTTAATGAAATCTGGAAAAGTTTGTTCCATAGAACGCATTGAGACCGATACGCTTTATCAAAGCCATGATAAAAAATTTCATTTACGTCATCGAGAATTTCTTGATTTACCTCAAAGTTACTGTGACCTTATTGTTTCACTTCTTTCATTACAATTGACCAATGATACCCCTGGTGTTCTAAGCCAGATAAAAAATACTCTTAAACCAGATGGCTTATTTCTTGCTGTTATGGCAGGAGCTGGTACATTAAGAGAATTGCGGGAAAGC
Source organism: Bartonella sp. AA97HXZ (assembly GCF_042196985.1). Taxonomy (NCBI): domain Bacteria; kingdom Pseudomonadati; phylum Pseudomonadota; class Alphaproteobacteria; order Hyphomicrobiales; family Bartonellaceae; genus Bartonella; species Bartonella sp. AA97HXZ. The sequence continues at coordinate 86,535 of NZ_JBHIRC010000004.1, forward strand.
CTGCTGCAAGCTGAAAGTGAAATTTATGGTGGAGCAAGCCCTAGAATCTACCCTTTTGCCAACATTCGTGATGCAGGCGCTCTTTTACAGCGTGTTGGCTTTGCCCTGCCTGTAGCAGACGTTGAAGATATCACAATACGTTATAATACAATGTTTGACCTTATGCACGATCTTAAAGCTATGGGAATGCAAAATGCACTCATCAATCGTTCACGACGCCCTGTATCCAAACGTTTTTTTCTCCGCGCAGCTGAAATCTATGCACAACAATTTAGTGATCCTGATGGACGTATTCGTGCACATTTTTCTTTCATCTGGCTCTCTGGTTGGGCTCCTCATCCCAACCAACAAAAACCCCTACAACCTGGTTCAGCGCAAATATCTCTTACAGATGTTTTACAGCCCCAAAAAATATAACCTAAAATTATTTTTTTAAAATACTTTTATCTGTTGTCCGTAATATTTGACTAGTGACCGTTCCAGCTATCATTGAATCGCTCACGTTTAGAGCAGTACGTCCCATATCAATTAGCGGTTCAATAGAGATAAGTACAGCAACCAAAGTAACAGGAAGCCCCATAATTGGTAACACAATCAATGCAGCGAAAATAGCACCTCCCCCCACACCAGCAACACCAATAGAACTCAACGTTACAACACCAACAAGCGTAGCAATCCAAGTGGGATCAAGAGGATTAATACCCATAGAGGGTGCAATCATGGTCGCAAGCATTGCTGGATAAAGACCAGCACAACCATTTTGTCCAATTGTTGCCCCAAAAGAAGCTGCAAAACTCGCAATGGATTGTGGTACACCTATCCACTGTGTTTGCGCTTCAATATTCAAAGGAATACTTGCAGCACTTGAACGACTGCTAAAAGCAAATGTTAAAACTGGTAAAACCTTTTTGAAAAAACGAAAGGGATTAATCCCAGAAATACCAAGCAATACACCATGAATTCCAAAAATTAAAATAATACCGACATAAGAGGCAATGATAAAAACCAGTAAATTTAAAATATCTGTAATACGCGATATTGCTCCTACTTTCGTCATAAGTGCAAAAATACCATAAGGCGTCAAAGCAATCACAATACGGACTAACCGCATAATCCAAGCTTGTGCCACTTGAATAAATAAAAGCGCTTTTTCTCCTTTTTCTGGCTCATCTTTCTTTAAAAGAAGAACCGATGCACCTAAAAATGACGCAAAAATAACAACACTGATAATTGACGTACGTTTAGCTCCACTCAACTCAGCAAATGGATTTTTAGGAATCATAGACAAAATCATCTTTGGTATATTCATATCTCCAAGTTTAGAAATATGACCTTCAAGAAGAGCAGAAACATTTTGCCCTTCATGCACCAAACCATCGGTTGTTAATCCAAAAAAATTAACCACAAGCACACCAACCAATGCTGAAAGAGCCGTTGTAAAAAGCAATATTGAAATTGTTATTATACTCATCTTTCCAACAGCATAAACAGAATGTAAATGAGCAACTGCTGAAACGATAGAGATAAAAACCAATGGCATAACAATCATTTGCAACAATAAAATATAGCCCTCACCGACAATGTTAAACCATTCAACGGATTTCAATAAAGTGCTTTCACCCTCTCCATAAATAAACTGCAAAACACTTCCAAAAATCAAGCCAAGGATAAGCCATAGCATAACACGTAGTGAAAGACTCCATTGCATTTTCTTACTTTGAGAAACCAATAATAAAAAAATAACAAATAGAAATAAATTGACGAAAAAATTAAATGTCATTGTCTATACTCACTATTATTATGGTTGACATAAATAATCTGCATAATTCAAAATCAATGCATGATATTTAAAATTAACCTATAAAGCTTACAAGGCTTTTACAAAATCATTATTTTTTTAATTTATAGATTAAAAGAGAATTTTTTATCTACTAATAACTGTTTAAAGAAAATAAATAAAATTATTTTCTTATTCTTTAAATTTTCACTCTCATAAAATATTTAAAAAAGAGAAATATAAGCAACATTCATTGCATCTTAATACTGAATAATTACAGCATATCTTATCCTATAAATCTCCTTACCTCTCTCTTTTTCTATTTGAACTGAAGCGGGCTTTCCAAGCAAGGATGAATTAACAATTGAACATTCATGATTTTTCTAGAAAATACACCAACAAGCTACTTCTGCTCATTTTATGGACTGCACTCTCAATAGCTTTGATCAGCACTTCAAATATAATTATTTTATTGAAAATACTTTTTATACATTCTTTCTTTGCTCTCAATGAAAGCTTTTTTATTTTTCAAAACTCTTTTTATAGTCATAAAAAGGCTTTGAAATACAACATGTTGATTTATAATCATAATTTACTGTTTTGCATATTAAATTTGCATATTAAATGAGAGTCCCGAATAACGTAAGATTCTCTCATTTCAAACCTGTTTATCTTGAATCAATCAAAATCATTTGCTTGCACGTCACAAGCAGGGCTGGCGTATGGGTAAAAATGTATAAGAAAGGAGTAAAAAGACCTTTTATGAAACATCTTAATGCAAGAGCTGTCGCAACATTGGAGGGCGGAGCTTGAGCAGCAAATATAAATAATATGATTGCTTTTTATAATAGCGCAGTAAAACGTTTTAACGATACCTATTCATATGCTGATCGAACAACACGTGCACATGCTATAGATAATTTTGCCACTTTAGATATAAAAAAGATAAGTTGGAGTTATAATCTTACGCAAGAACTAATAAGAGGAAAGGTTTTTGAATTTGAAGAGGCATGCCTCACTCAGAGTTCATATCATCCTTTTACGCAACAGTGGTTTTATTGTAATCGGAATCTCAACGATGGAATTTACCAAATGCCTCGTATAGTCCTGATAGGACAAAAAGTTGAAAATAGGATGATACAAATTACAGGCATAGGAGCACGAAGCGTTTTTTCTGTATTGATAGCTAAGAATTTGCCTAATCTAGATGCAATAGATACAGGTCAATGCTTTCCACGGTATCTTTATAAAAACGTTGAATCTCTGTAACTGTTCATGATGAAAAACAATCCCATTTGTTTGCAAATTCAATAAAGGAAAGAAAAACATCTGGTTTACAGAGGCGTGATGCCATTAGGGATGAAGGACGAGCACATTTTAAAGCTGCTTATCCTAGTGAGAGCATAACAAAGACGATTACAAATTTCTAGATAATGAAAACAATGGAAAAGACTGAGGATATATGATTAAAATGGGAGGCTTTAAACCTAAAAATATTATAAATTTTATGAATAATACAGTTTAAAGCATTAAAAGCAGTCTTACAGTAGATTTACAATGTATGGGGATAATTAATTGCCTATAATAAGTTGCGCTCATACTGATAAAGATTATTCTGCTATAGAAATGTTGTGCTTTTTTGACTTTTTGTGCGTATTCAAACACTCATTCGTTGCAAATTCAATCTCTTTATCTCGTGCCTCTTTATCAAGAATAATAGTATTTTAATATAATACCCCTTTGCATACAAATAGTTATTTCTTATCTATGAATAGCTTATAATTTCATATAACTCTATGAAGATAATATTTTTTATTTATCAATATTTAATGATGTAATTAACACATTCATTATATATATATAATAATCTTTATTTCTATCTATTTACATAATATATTTCTTTTTTTATAAAAATAAAATTGAGTTATACATACATCGATCTATCGGTATTTTTTCTACTTTCTTTTTAGCGCACTGAAAGATTGATATCGTAATTTTTGTATAATAAAATACTCTTTCATATAAGCATCGTATATTGAATTATAATAATTGACTATTAACGGCAAATTATATTTTTTTATCCCTTTTAAAAGTAAAAAATATTATTTTCAGACCTATTCATAAGTAGGCTTAGCCAAGTGAATAAAAAATGTTTGATAATAAGCTTTATCTCTTATGAACTATCTTTTGTACAAAGGGACAACATTATGATTACGGAAATATCGTGATATTATTAGGTATAAAAATCACACTCCCCAAGAAATTTTTGTATTGTATCCTTTCCGTTATGAGAAATGTTAAAAGCAAGATAGGGTATGCTCTCTAGAGCAAATGAGTGAATGAACCACCACGGTGATATGTATTTTTAAAAAAATAGGAAGTATCTTTGCTTCAAATTTAATAGGCACATTCTAAAAATAAAGGTTCTACAGACTCATTCCAAATAGAATAGTAATGGGACAAATATTTTTCAGCATCTGTTTGTCCCATTGCAACAACCTCTTCTAAAGGATTAAGAAAATTTGTTTCATCAAAACCATTCGTATCATACTGTTTGCGATTTTTTAAGCCTTTGCGAGCAATAGTAAGAGCTTGACGTGCTAACTCTAAAAGAATAGTTTGACGAAAAGGAGTTCTTAACCCTTCTTTAGGAACACGTTGGCGCAACTCTAAAACTTCTTCAAAACACCAATCTTTTGTCAAAGCCTCTGCCTCATTAAGTGCTTCCCTATCATAAAGAAGCCCAACCCAAAAAGCTGACAACGCACAAATGCGCTTCCAAGAACCACAATCAGCTCCCCTCATTTCTAAAAATCTTTTTAATCGGACTTCAGGAAATAACGTTGATAAGTGATTAATCCAATCTCCCATGTTTGGAATTGAATTTGCAACTTGTCCTTTTAATGCTCCATTCATAAACTGACGAAACGTTATGTGTGTACAATCATAATAACGACCATCACGCACAACAAAATACATTGGAACATCAAGGGCCCATTCAACATAATCAGCAAAACCAAAACGCTCAGAAAATACAAAGGGCAGAACGCCTGTCCTCTGATTATCCGTATTACGCCAAATTTCAGAACGCCACGATAAAAAGCCATTTGGGCGCCCTTCTGTAAAAGGCGAACTTGCAAATAATGCCGTTGCAATGGACTGTAACTTCATGGATACTTGCATTTTTCGCCGCATATCACTTTCAGATGAAAAATCAAGATTAACCTGAACTGTTGATGTGCGATACATCATATTAAGACCATTATACCCCACTTTAGGCATATAATCAGTCATAATCTGATAACGTGATTTAGGCATTCGCGGCGTTTCAGCTAAAGTCCACTTTGGACTAGCTCCAAGACCTAGAAAACCTATACCTAATGGTTCTGCAATTTTTTTGAGAAGAGTTAAATGCTCCATCAACTCGTAATATGTATGGCTTACTGATTTTAATGGTGCACCAGATAATTCAAATTGTCCCCCAGGTTCCAAAGAAATGGCTCCCTGATCAACTGATCCTACGAGCCCAATAATATTCTCTTCATCTAAAATAGGTTTCCATCCTAAGGCGCTTTGCATCCTCTCTAAAAGCGCTCGGATTCCCCTCTCTCCTTCATAAGGAACAGGGTGAAAACCATCTCTATAAAACGGAAATTTTTCATGTTCTGTACCAATGCGCCAATCATCTTCTGCTTTATACCCCCCTTGGAAATAGCTAACCAAAGAATCTAAGTTATAAATTTCACTTTCATCAGTTATATCAAGCGCCATAACTTACCGTATCCTATAATTGGTATCATCATCTTAAATAAATTGTTTAGAATGATTTTACAGATTTCTCAATCCATTGCCCAATCCCCCACGGTAGCATTAAGAAGAGCCAAAGCAGCAACAGCGGCAGTATCAGCGCGTAAAATACGCGGACCTAGTGATATTGGAACCACAAAAGGATGTTTTTTTAAAAAGCTCCGCTCTTCTTCACTAAAGCCACCTTCCGGTCCAATAAGAATACCAGGTGTTGTAACGTCACGCTTTTTAAAAAAAGGTAATGGATTATGCGATTTATGCTCTTCATCACAAAAGAATAAAGGCTGTGTCTCATCCCACTGTGCTAAAAGTTCTGCTAATGATAGAGCCGATACGCATTCAGGAAGAGATAAAATTCCACACTGTTCAGAAGCTTCAATAACATTGGCTTCCATACGCGCCATATTGATACGCGTAACCTGCGTATGATGCGTTATAACAGGCTGCAAAATCGATACCCCCATTTCAACAGCTTTCTGCACCATATAATCCAACCGCGCATTTTTGAGTGGAGCAAAGCAATAAATAAGATTGGAATGCGTCGTCTGTAATCTTTCTTGATGGATAAGCTGAACCACAACAAATTTTTTCTTAACAGTGATAAGTTTAGCAAGCCACTCACCATCCTGTCCATTAAAAAGTAAAATTTCTGCTCCTTCTTTCATACGCAAAACATGCATAAGATAAGAAGCTTGTGCCCCCTCTATCTTTATTTCTTCATTCAAAGCCAATGTCTGTCGGATAAATAATCTTTTAAGTTTATAATTTATGCGCATAAAAATTTTGCCAATGCTCACTATCGTCATCAAGAAAATGAAGAAAAATATATAGCAAAAAGAAAAAATTATATCTATAGAACTATAATATATTAAAGAATTATAGAGTTTTTTTAGCTTTATGAGATAATAATAGGAACTTATAGATCCTTAAGTGATTCTGCTTTCATAAAAGTTTAAATAATGCACCATTCATCTTTGCATTCAGTCATTGATGCATCCGTGGAGGAAAAATATGTCTGCTAAAAAAGCTACAATTATTACGATTACAACCCTCTTAGCCTTTATTTTGATTACAGTGGGAATTGGTTCTGTTGGAGCCGACGGGAAGCATACAATTACCAAAGATGGCTATGGTATTTCTTCTGCGATTCAATAAGCACTGGCCAACATCCTCCTTAAAATTTTAATGTTTTTTAGCAATTTTTATAAGATTAGCACCAATATTATGAATCTCTTGTATTTGAAAGATTCCATAAGAAGGTTTTTTATTCCTCTCTTCAGTCATTTATCTATACCAACCTCACTTATTATGACGGTGAGGATGGTTTTTACTGCTTCACGACGAACGGATTTAAAATGAGAGAATCTTCCGATAATGGGAGCTCTGATTTAAATTTAAAAGACAATTTTAAGTTGCAAAAAGACGAATTACCATTACAGGATAGAATATTATACAGATGAAAAACGATACTCAATCTGCGTCAATATCTTTTGTAACCCAAAAATCACCATGATTTTGTCCTTTAGAGCTTAGAGAAAAAGTAAAAGGCCATGCAAGGCTATTAGCAAGACATTGGACATCTTTACATAAAGTTTCTGATCTATAGTTTTTGCGTAGTTGTGCCTGTAATATCAGTTCATTTTCCTTCCCTTGCGCAATAGCAGTTGCAATGGTTCCTTGAATGGATAAGCTCAAGTCTGCTGTACGCATTAATGACTCTGTTACCTTCATCATACCTTCTGAAAAGCTTGTCTGAATATCCCAGTAATCAAATGTTGTTAAAAAAGTATCATTATTCATTAAAAGAAATTGTTGTTTATTTGAAAGTCTTGTTTGTAATTCATTCAGATCATACCCTAATAGCCGACCAGAAGACATCTTCAGTGTTAACTCACCCTGCATTTTCGTAAAAATTTCTGGCCAAGAATCAGCAAGTGTTCGTACCGTTGCAGTAAAATTCGTTTTGCTTTGTATAAATGGAATAAATCCCCAAATTTCTAAAGTCTCCTGCATATCAATAGAAGCGCCTGAAATATTTCCTCCAATACGCACTTTCTGTCCAGCTGACGTAACTTCAATATTACTTTGCACGGATCCACCAAAAATATTCGCATGTCCAAGATCAAAAATACCATGCCCATCTCTTATTTGTATTGCAGCAGCTAAATTTGTGAGTGAAATATTTCCTATTTTAGCTTGTGGCGCAGAAAGTCGTATATCCACGCCAATACGATCAAAAATTCTCATGTCAAAGCAGGCATTTTTCTTTTTACCTGAAAAAAACATTGAACCCAAGAGGCTAAGGTCTAGGTTATCAAAAGCTAAAGAGCCCATGAGATTTGGTACATAATCTTGAAAATCGAGTTTTAAAGCTCCTCGCGCATTGGCTTTCCCCATCGTAAATGTAACATTGTTCATTTGGATATGCATTGGCTGCGCTAAAAAATGAGATTCCCATACAATGGGTATTTTTAATTTATGTCCCCAAAACTGATTTCCACCAACCCAAGACAATGTCTGATTCCATCCAGGAGAACGCATCGACACTTTTCCGTCAAAAATATAATATTCAGATAATCGAGCCTTTCCTGTAAAAGTTATTCCCCCACGTACAGAATTGAGACTTGCCCTAATATGACTTTTGCCTCCTGCAAGAAGCAGCAATGCTTGAGAAGCATCAAGTGATAATTTTGTAAATTCTCCGCGCCAACGCGCATCTGCACGTAACCGTACTTCCTGAGTTGATTCCGGCCAATCTAAAGTTGCATTTAATCCTGTTATTTTTTCTGCTACTCCTGAAAAACTATCGTGATACACAAGAACACCATTTTTAATGACAATCCGTCCAAAAGGTTGTTTTAAAAGGTGCTCTATCTCTGGATGCTCAGGATTATGTTTTAATATTTCACGCGTATTACGTATAGCCACCCCTAATGCACCTTGTGAGCGAGAAAACCGATCAAAAAAATCTGCTATTGTTTTAACAGGCTTTTCCATAACAAATTGAGGACGCATAATCCGCGTCTCTGAAAAAGAAATATGTCCCCAAAGAAGATCGACGACAGAAAGATCAACTTCTATTGATTCAGCTTCCATTAATGGCGCAACATCATCCATTTTTGATGTTAAAGTAACGCCAGAAAGAAATGCTTTAGGATAAGGAAAAAGATGTAACCGCGGTGGATCACGCAATTGCACATTGTAACCCGTCCATGCACTTAAATCCTGCGCTAAACGAATACGAATCGCATCTGTAGAAATAAGATAAGGTAAAACGAGAATCCCCACTCCAAATAAAAAGATAATTGTAATAAAAACTCCGCTCAAAAATTTTATTATTCTGATGCGCACATTATCCCTCTATACTTATCCCCCTATAACAGATTAAAAACAAACTTAAATGATCATAAAAAGTTTTTATAATCCTATAATTCACTATATCCACTTTGTATCTTCATTATTTTTGTTCTTTATCCAAAATTTATTCAAACAGCAATGTTGCTGCTTCTTTATAAAGCAATTATTTAAAAGTCTTCAAAACTATAAATCCACAACATTATAAAACCATTCTTACTGTTCTCATATGAATATTGCTATAAAACTCTATCGTATTATTAGAAAATGCTTTACAAAAAAAACAAACAGCCTTACCGAAAGGATCTCTGAATGAATAATATTATCGACGGAAAAAAACTTGCTGAAGAGATTATTGTGAAAGTTAAGGCCGAAACAGCAAAGCTCCGCCATCACTATAATATACAACCTAGTATCGCTGTTATTATCGTTGGAGATGATCCTGCAAGTCAAGTATATGTCACCTCAAAAAATAAAAAAGCCGAAGAATGTGGGTTTCTTTCAATCAAACATGTCGTTTCCAAAGAAACGCAAGAAAAAGATCTCCTTCAACTTATTACAACATTAAATTCTGATCCCAAAATTCATGGTATTTTGGTACAGCTGCCTCTCCCTGCTCATATGAATACAAATCGCATAACACAAGCCGTTGCTTTCCAAAAAGATGTTGATGGTTTTCATTATATTAATGTAGGAAAACTCGCGGCAAACGCACTTGAAGATGCGATGATTCCCTGCACTCCAGCTGGTGCCATGATGATGATTGAACAACACTGTGGACGAGATTTATCTGGACTTGATGCTGTCGTTGTTGGACGCTCTAATATTGTTGGAAAACCTATGGCTGCCCTTTTAACAGCAGCCAATGCCACTGTGACAATTGCCCATAGTCGTACCCGTGACCTTGATGATGTGTGTCGAAGCGCTGATATTCTAGTAGCAGCTGTAGGCCGCCCACAAATGATTAAAAAAGACTGGATAAAAGATGGTGCAATTGTTATTGATGTCGGTATTAACCGCGTTGCTGCACCAGAAAAAGGTATAGGGAAAACACGTCTTGTTGGTGATGTCGATTTTGAAAACGTAAAAGAAAAAGCTGCTGCGATCACCCCTGTTCCAGGAGGCGTTGGACCAATGACAATTGCCATGCTTATGGTTAATACACTCAAAGCGGCCGCACGATCATACAATCTGCCTATACCAAAATTCTAAAAATTGTAACAATTCCTTGTATATGGTTTAATTGTATATGATTCAGCTTATTTATTTTTGCATTTTTCATGTCATAAAAACAGATGCCCCTTGATCTGCACGATTAACGGATTGACGAAAAACATGAAAAAGTTCGCGTCCAACACCATGTTCGTTTTTTGAAAGATCCGGAGATATGATTTTTCGCGCGTTAAATTTTGCTAAATCCTCCAAAAGGGTTAATTTACCCTCATGAGCATCAAGAAAAACAATATCACCATCCTGCAAACGTGCAATGGGGCCATTATCCACTGCTTCTGGTGTCACATGGAGAGCAGCAGGAATTTTTCCTGACGCTCCTGACATACGCCCATCGGTTATCAATGCTACCTTTTGACCGCGATCTTGTAAAACGCCTAAAATGGTCGTTAATTTATGAAGCTCTGGCATACCATTGGCTTTTGGTCCTTGATAGCGAATGACAGCGATAAAGTCTTTATTATGCAACACTCCAGATTTAAAAGATTTTTGTAGTTCCTCTTGATCATTAAAAACAAAGACTGGTGCTTTAATCTGCCAATACTCTGGTTTAACAGAGGAAACTTTTATAATAGCTGTTCCCAAATCTCCTGATAAAACACGAAGACCACCATCAAGCTGAAATGGCTTTCTCCACCCCGCTAACACCTTATGATCACCACTTTCCTTAAGAGCCGCTTCACGCACCACATGACCATCAGCAGAAAGCTTTGCTTCAATTGCATAAGCATTGAGATCTTTACCAAAAACCGTAGAAACATCTTCATGGACCAAGCCTGCCTCGATAAGCTCGCGAATAATAAATCCCATTCCCCCCGCAGCGTAAAAATGATTAATATCTGCTAAACCGTTAGGATAAATGCGCGCTAAAAGAGGCACAACGGATGAAATTTCTGCAATATCATGCCATGTCAATTTAATACCGCAAACAGCAGCCATAGCAATCAAATGAATCGCATGATTGGTAGAACCTCCTGTTGCATTTAATCCTACAATGGCATTCACAAAAGAACGCTCATCAATGATCATACCAAGTGGACTATAATGATCACCAAGATCTGTCATTTCAAGTACACGTTTCGTAGCTTCTTTTGTTAAAGCATCACGCAACGGTGTATTCGCATTAATAAAAGAAGCTCCAGGCATATGAAGCCCCATCATCTCCAGTATCACCTGATTAGAGTTAGCTGTTCCATAAAATGTACATGTTCCTGGCCCATGATAAGAACGTGCTTCTGATGCTAAAAGTGTTTGGCGATCTATTTTATTTTCCGCGTAAAGTTGACGTATCTTCGCTTTTTCATCATTACCTTGACCACTTGTCATGGGACCAGCTGCTATAAAAATTCCTGGTAAATGACCAAATGTTAGGGCACCAATCAATAAACCTGGCACAATTTTATCACACACCCCAAGATACAATGCTGCATCAAAGACATCGTGTGATAAGCTTATAGCTGTTGCCATTGCAATTACTTCACGCGAAAAAAGGGAAAGCTCCATCCCCGCATTTCCCTGCGTAACACCATCGCACATCGCGGGAACACCACCTGCAACCTGTGCAACACCACCAACCATACGGGCCGACTCTTTAATTAAGTGAGGAAATTTTTCAAAAGGTTGATGTGCTGAAAGTATATCGTTATATGCCGTGATAATGCCAATATTCCCAACGATATTTCCCTTCAAACGCTCTTTATCTATTGCACCACAAGCAGCAAAGCCATGAGCCTGATTGGCACATCCTAAAAAACTCCGTTTGGGGCGATGAACTTGTGCTTTTGCAATACGATCTAAGTAAATTTCTCGTGTTGATTGAGACCGTTCATAAATCCTTCGTGTAACTGTGGCAATTGTCTTGGAAAGTGCCATATTTCTCTCCCCCTTTCATTGTTGCTGCCCCTCATTCATTGAGAGAGATTACGTTTTTATTCACCTTGTGTCGCATATTTTGATTCACTTATTTCATTTTCTGCAGGCGACCAATAAACCTGAACGAGATGAGGGGAATTACGCAAAATTGCCCGAATAGGCATTTCTATTTCAGACCCGTCTTGACAAGCCTCTTCAAAACAATCGCGTTTCTGAAAACCTTCAAAATGGAGAATAATACAACGAGATTGCATAATAACTGGCAAAGTTAGTGAGAGTCTTGGCTCAACAGCACTCTTAGCATGAAGGGGTAAAACAAGTGCTTGTGTTCGTAAATCAAGCGCTTGCTTTAAACGATCAGCATCAGGAAAAAAAGAAGCCGTATGTCCATCCTCCCCCATTCCTAAAACAACAACATCAAAGGGTTTAGGCAAAGTATTAACACGACTCGCCGCTGAAAAAGCAGCAAGTTCAGCAGTAATTGCTTTATGATAAAGCCCTACAAAACGTGCTTTTTCGGCAAAATTTTGTAACAAATGACACCGTACCATATGTTCATTTGAACGTTCATCGTGTGTAGGGACAAAACGTTCATCGACCAACGTGATAATAATCTTTTGCCAATCAATATCCGCTTTTGACAAATAATGAAAAAACAATTCTGGTGTTTTACCACCAGACACCGCTAAAACAGCTCTCTTGCGCTCAAGAACAGATACACTAAGTTCTGCTGCTACTCGATCTGCTAATGCCAAGGCTAAAGTCTGAGGGGTTTCAAAATCTAAACGGTCAATATTCATTCTATACATACTTATTGCTCTAAACTAAATTGTTCCATATACGCCCATCACGTTCCATGAGGCTCATCGAAGCAGACGGCCCCCATGAACCAGCGTTATAACTGTGAACAGGCTGTTTTATTTCTTCCCATCCCTCAATGATTGGATCAATCCAACGCCAAGCAGCCTCAACTTCATCACGACGCATAAACAGTGTTTGATCTCCACGAATAACATCCATTAATAAACGTTCATAAGCATCAGGATTACGTTCAGAAAATGCGGAAGAAAAACTCATGTCTAATGGAATGTGACGAAACCGCATACCGCCATAACTTGGATCCTTAATCATCAACCATTGTTTTACACCTTCATCAGGTTGGAGACGAATTACAAGCCGATTAGAAAAAATTTCATCTAAATCCACATTAAAAATATTATGAGGAATAGGTTTAAAAACCACAACAATTTCAGACATTCGCGTGAACATGCGCTTACCTGTTCGTAAATAAAAAGGCGTATTAGCCCAACGCCAGTTATCAATCTTAACCTTAAGTGCTACAAATGTTTCACTCTTACTCACTCTTCCCAGATCATCAAAATAAGACTCTACCGATATACCATTTGATAGACCAGAAAGATACTGCCCACGTACAGTATGCTGCCCTACATTATGGACATCAAGCGGTGTTAAAGAATGTAAAACTTTAAGTTTTTCATCGCGCACAGCATTAGCACTGTTGGTAAATGGTATTTCCATCGCAACCAAACAAAGTAATTGTAGCATATGGTTTTGAACCATATCGCGTAGAGCACCAGTGCTTTCATAATATTCTGTACGGCCCTCTAACCCTAAAGATTCAGCAACGGTTATTTGAACATGATCAATATAATTGGAGTTCCATAGCGGTTCATAAAGTGTATTAACAAACCGCAATGCCATTAAATTTTGAACAGTTTCCTTCCCAAGATAATGATCAATACGAAAGATCTGCTCTTCATTAAAGGCACTTGCAAATACATCATTAAGTGAAACCGCTGTTTTTACATCGCAACCAATTGGTTTTTCAATGATAATCCGTGTTTGTGGTGTCACCAAATCATTTTTTTCCAACTTCATCGCAATATCAGCAAAAAGTGACGAACCAACAGCCAAATAAAAAGCTCGAATATCCGCTGAATCTTGTGACAGAAGGAGGGCTAAATCCTCCCACCCTCGATTTGAGGTAACATCAACAGAAACGTAAGTTAAACGTGCAAGAAAACGATTGAGTTCTGTTGAATTGAGATCTTTTGGATGGATATGTTTTTCTAAAGAAATGCGGACAAAATTTTGATATTCTTCACGACTTAAAGAAGTGCGCGAAACCCCAATAATACGTGTTGGCTCACTGAATTGCCCAGCACACTGACAATGATACAAAGCCGGCAAAAGCTTGCGCAACGCCAGATCACCATTGCCACCAAAAACAAAACAATCAAAGGAAGAAACTGGAATAATTTTACGCACCATGAACTTGTTTATTTTTCTATTCGATTATGAAATCCCATATCACTTATAAAAGCTTTCATCATTAAAGCAGACAGATACTAAATAAGCCATTAATTTTCTTCATTTCAAGCAATGTTTCCATTAAAGGCGATCCAATAAAGAAAACCAACGCATTGCTAAAAATATAAGCGGATAACGCAAAACTCTTCCTCCCGGAAAAGATGAAATCTTTAAGTCTTGGAAATAGGAAAAACGTTCATATTTTCCAGTTAACCATTCTGCGTATAATTTTCCCACGAAAGGAGCCAGCATAACGCCATGCCCTGAATAACCACCACAATAAGTCATCCTTGAAAAAATTTGGCGAACATAGGGCATGCGTTCAACTGTGATGGCAACCGTTGCTCCCCACCGATGGCTTAAATTGATAGAATGTAATTGAGGATAAATTTCAACAATTTGCCGTTTTATACGTTCATCTAAATTTAGAGGATGCTTATTATCATAACTTTCTACACCACCAAATAAGAGACGATTATCAATGCTTTTGCGAAAATAGCGAACCATAAAACGGGAATCATCAACCGATTCCCCCCCTATAAGAATTGAACTATGCTTTGGTAATGGGTCCGTTGCTCCAATATAAGAGCGAATAGAAACAATATTTTTTTCAATAAAACGCTCCAGACCAAGTTTATACCCATTTGTTGCAAGTAAAACATGCTCTGCTGTTACACTACCTTTTTCTGTTATTACTTTCCAATGTGCTCCCTTGCGCCTTACGGTCGTTACTTGTGACTTCTCATAAAGCTTAGCACCAGCATCTTGTGCTCTTTTTGCCAACCCAATAATCAATTTTAAGGGATTTATATGACCGGTATCCGCATCATAAATACCACCACAATAAAAAGTTGATCCAAGTCGCTCAAATGTTTCAGCCTTATCCATAAAAGTAAGCGCGTGATAGCCATAACGCTGCATCGCCTCAATATGCTGTTGATAAGAGAGAAGCTCACGCCTTTTATGAGTTACAGAAAGCTGTCCTCCTATCAAATCACAAGGACAATTAGGCATTGCGCATAAAGCTAAAATATCTCTTTTAGCTTCTTCTGCTAAATCAAATAGAGCCTTACTTCGCTCAAAACCATACTTTTTTTCTAATGTTTCTACCCATTGCCGTTGCCCTGTTCCCAGCTGTCCACCATTGCGCCCTGAAGCACCATTACCAAAACGTGATGCTTCAAATAAAACAACATCTACTCCAGCCTTGGCTAAATGATAAGCAGCCGAAAGACCCGTAAATCCGCCTCCAATAATGACCACATCACACTGTCTGTTTTCACAAAAAGAAGGATAAGAGGGACGTTCTCTTAAAGCATCTTCATACCAAGAAATTCCTGGAGAAATTGAATTATAATCAATCATCGTCATAAAATTTAAACATTCAGCAGGAGATATTCACGCTCCCACGGACTGATTACTTCCATAAAAGTTTCAAACTCTTGTCGTTTGATTGCAGCATAAGTACTGACAAACACATCCCCTAAAATAGCACGTATCACTGTATCTTGTTCAAACAAATTGACTGCCTCAATGAGCCCACGCGGTAACTCAATATTATCAGCGTTTACATTATTTATCGCTGGCTCATCCGGCTCAATTTTTTGTTGCAAACCAATAAGACCACACGCTAAAGAAGCCGCAAGGGCTAAATAAGGATTCGCATCTGATGAAGGAAGCCTATTCTCAACACGTCGCGCTTGAGGAGCAGAACGGGGAACTCGAAAAGCTGTAGTACGATTATCATATCCCCACCGCAAATTAACAGGAGCCGAATTATCAGGGACAAGACGTCGATAAGAATTCACATAAGGCGCAAGCATCACAAGTACGCCTGGCATATGTTTTTGCAATCCACCAATAAAATGGCGAAAACAGATACTTTCTTCACCATTTTCCTGTGTAAAAATATTCATACCGGTTTTCTTATCAACAACCGATTGGTGAATATGCATAGCAGAACCCGGCTGCCCTTGAATGGGTTTTGCCATAAAAGTTGCATACATATTATGTTTTAGTGCTGCTTCACGAATTGTTCGTTTAAACATAAAAACTTGATCCGCTAATTCAATAGGATCACCATGACGTAAATTGATTTCAAACTGTCCTGCTCCTTCTTCATGAATGAGGGTATCAATTTCCAATCCTTGTGCCTCTGAAAATTGATAAATATCATCAATCAAATCATCGAATTCATTAACACCAGCAATGGAATACCCCTGTCCACCACCAATTGAACGCCCAGAACGACCAACCGGTGGAACTAACGGATAATCAGGATCGGGATTTTTTTGTACCAAATAAAACTCAATTTCTGGTGCCACAACAGGGCTTAAACCCATTTTTGTGTAAAAATGAACCACCGTTCGTAAAACATTGCGTGGTGTATAATCCACAACCTGACCATTTTGATACACAAGATCACAAATCACCTGTGCCGTAGGAGCATCTTCCCATGGCACAATGCTTAACGTAGAAAGATCAGGCTCAAGGCGTAAATCACCATCTGCTTTAGGATATTCAAAACCATGACCATCTTCAGGATAATCCCCTGAAATTGTTGCCATAAAAACTGCTGAAGGCAATGCCAATGATGTTTCCGATGTAAATTTTTTAGAAAGCATCATCTTGCCCCGTGGTACCCCTGCTTGATCAGGCGTAATACATTCAATATCCTCTACCTTACGAAAAGCAAGCCATTGTGAAACTTGTTCCCAATTGCGCACACCACGTAAACTTTTGAGAAAACGAGAGACAGGTTTAAAATTCTTACTTTTCGTTTGTTTACCATTTTTTACAGCCATAACATACCAACTTTAAAAACAATCAAGTCCTATTCTTATTGTATCAGCCCATGCATAAACGACACGAAAAAAATTTATCAACTGATATTTTTGAAGAATACTATAAGATCTATCAAGGTAAAAGAACTTTACGCTCAAAAAGCTATCCTATCACCATAGTGAAAAAATTGATATTGCACCCGATACATCGATGCGAACCTTCTCCTTATATAAAACAGCGAGAAATACCATATTGTACGTAACCTAATTCCGATTCAAATAATCATATATAAGCAAACATTGACGAGAATAATAAAGGCGAGATATTTAATTTCCTTTTGGTTGTAGCAATGCTTCATATTAAAAGAAAAGAAACTTTTCTTTTAATATGAAGCAAGTTTTGTAACTCTATTGTTATCCACATAGAAGTAAACACCCTAGGATGGTGAGTAACCTTTACAGCTAGTGCTTACAAACACTCACCCCGCCATAATATGCGTAAATGTATTTTCAGGATAAGTCATACGCCCAGCATTTCCGACATGAAACTTAACCATCGTCTGCATAACAGAGCTATCAACCTTGTTCTGAGTGGATGGTACAGACTCTGCACTTATATCAATTCCCACCGCTTGACATTGCACTTCGCACACAATATTTAGAGCTGAGAATCCAGTAGAGCATACCAAATCCAATAGATAGGATTTTTTGCTAATTGCGCCATGCGTGATCCAACATTTGATAGTCTCCAGCCCACTAGGAGGTGTGTTATTTATATCTAAAAAGCCAAAAAATCAGGATATGAGAACACAATAATATCAATTTCCTTTTAACTAACGTCCTTTATCGTCGATCTTCCACCATCGTAAAATCTATTTTGTATCAGTTGCTTTCACATACTTTGACTTATGATCTCGTGATACTGGGCAGACTAAGTACACATCCCCAGAGCCCAGATTATAATTAAGTTCGTACCATTCTGCTCTTTTATAGAGCTAATATTTGAAAATAAATAACCATAATCTTTAGATATAATACGCCTAGGTTCAATAATTACCGTAAGCTTATGTAAATCACAACCCAATTGTGATAATGCCTCATAAATTTTACGAGGGTATTCGTCATTGACCGTCACGGCATCGCAAAACGCTGTGGAAGTCGGATATCCTCCGCCTAGACTGATAAAACTTTTTTGATCCTTCAATGCGTAAATATCCTTTCCAGCCTTAGTTAAGGTGGATACTATTAACTCAGTCGAATTCAAATTAGAGCCCACATGCAAAGGCACCCCATTAAGCCTAATCCTATTGGATTCTAGCAAAGATAATGCGGCACGTAACTTCGCCGCAGTCATACCAAAACACGATCTATCCCCGTTTGCCAGTACATGGCACAATCTCAATGAGATTTTAGGTAATATATCAAAATGGCGTGCAAGAGTGATGATGTCATGTAATTCGATAATATTATCACACTGGATATTTATATGTTTTCTAATAGGATAATTCTATCTCTTCTCGAAGTTTTACAGGGATATAAAAAATGTATCTCTACCTTTAAAACCATCTTTTTGCGCTAATGATATTTCATAACCAGACGCAAATTCCAAGTCCTAACAACATAACAATGATGCCCCGCACATCCATTAAAATACCCTGCTTTTTCTCGCTCTAGGCATTCATAGCCGGACCACGTAAAACAGGATACCAATTACAATATCAGACCATAAGGCTGAAAGAGAAAGTTTTTTTATATTTTTATCTTTACATTGCCTCTTAAACAAGCTGGCCTGTTCATATAAGAAGTTATATGTATAATACATATAACTTCTACAAAAGGAGGATTCATTATGTTCCGTGAAAATCTTTGGTAATACACTCGGGTGATTGGGTCACCAGTCGCCCGTCAATAATATAGTGCGAGTTAAGAAATTGGGGGAGGTAAGCTATGCAACTCGTGGATCATCCTTTTGTGAAGTTCGATCAACTCAAGCCGATTTACAACTTCACATATCCGTTATTTCGCACTATTTCAAATGAATTTTACGATTACCTAGACTTTAATAAACTAGCGCACAGTAAGCAGATTCCACAAGCGCGTACCATTTCTCTTTATTTGCATATTCCCTTTTGCGAAACCATCTGTTCCTTCTGTCCCTTTCAGAAAGGGGCCTACAAGCACGTTAAACAAATCGAATCTTATATTTCAGCGCTTACCACAGAGATCAGAAACAAAGGAAATTTCATTCGCTCGCTTAGAGGTCCCATCCGCAGCATCTATATAGGGGGTGGCACACCGTCGCTTTTGTCCGCAGATAATATCCGACACATCGGAAAAGTATTGCATGCCGAATTTGAGCTCTCTTCCTTAGCCGAATTTACACTGGAAAGCGAACCGAAGAGCGTCACACGTGATAAACTTTATGCTGCCCGTGAGATCGGCGTTAACCGGATCAGCTTCGGTATACAGAGTTTCATTGAGCGTTTCCGATCATTGTTTAACCTCACCTCAACACGTGAACAAATCAACAATACCGTGGCTTGGTCACAAGAGATAATTGGACATGTCGGTTTCGACCTACTATATGGCATACACAGCCAGCAAGCCGAAGAACTATTATACGATTTGAAGCAAGCCAGCGAGCTTCACCCTGAAACCATCAACCTCTATGCAATTAACAATCTGGCTATCACGTCGCAACTGCATAAGTCTTACGCACAAAAAGGGCTGAAACCGTCCAGCCTACAACATCGACAGATGCTTCGATTATTTAGCGACATCGTTATGCGCAGCTGCGGCTATGCGCCGTGTAATGGGCATTCCTATATCAAAATTTCCAATAACACTCCTCTAACGCTCGCTAAAACGAGTTCAGCTAATTATTTCCGCTATCACAAATATTTGCATGGTTATCATGATGATTATGTGGTTGGCTTTGGGGTGTCAGCACAGTCGATTCTTGGCTCACTCGTCACACGCGCCAATCCCAGTCGAAGCGAATATATTACCGACATACAACTTAAAGGCAAATCAAAAGTGTACTACAATTGGGTATCAGCGGAGCAACAAGCCTCCAAGGCTTTGTGTATGCGGCTACCTTATAACGGCTACGCCAAAAAAGAAAGAATTGACTGGACCGCACTCCCCTCTTTCGTATACAATAACCTACAGCAACTTATAGGTGCAGGTCTCATCGCAGAAAGTGATAACGATCTCCAGCTGACTCAGCGTGGTTGGCAATGGTATTCCAACCTTATGTATTTTCTTCTCCCTCAGGAAGACAGGAATATCTTGGACGACTATGTCGCAAACATGCTGAATACAACCGCCGTACTTGATGGACCAGCGGAAATCTGTGTGGCATCTTAAGGAGAACAGAATGTTCACGCTTTTTGCCAACAAGAACATACGCTATTTTTGCCTCACCGTTAGTCTGCTCGCCTTACTCAGCGGTGCTTTGCGCACTGCCATCCCGCTATTAGCAAGACAATCTGGATATGGCGTAGTTGGAGTAAGTTGGGCGCAAGGTCTCTTCTCATTAGCGTGGCCAATTTTCGGCATCCTTGCAGGCGTTTTACTTGATCGCTGCGACAAAATAAAACTTGCCACCTCAGCTCTCTTCATCTTCATGCTACTGCATATTGTCCTGTTCATACTGCTCATGATACAGATTACTCCAGCCGAACAAATTTTCTTCTATGCAACCATTGCTGGATTCATCGTCGTTTCTGCCGAAGCTTATATAATGACGATTCCACCACTTATCATGGAGGGAGAGCGATTGATGACCTTCTACTCAATTGTCTTGTTTTTAGATTTCGGGGTCTCCTATTTTCTTGCCCCTGTCATAACAAGCAGCATTTTAGCGCATAGCACACTGCTATTTCTCGGCCTGTTAATCGTGCTTTTTATCGCATTGATTTTTACCGCTCGCCATGCTGTTCCGACATCGCCAACACCTGATAAAGAAAACATCACTTTCCGTTATATCATTGCCGGCTTTCATTTCATTTTTTCAAATCGGCATCTTACCTCCCTTACATTACTCACATTCTTTCTATCGGTGGTATTTGGAGCATTCCTAACCTCGTTCATCTTCTTCGTTACCGACGGTCGGTATCTGGGCCTACATAGCAGCCAATATGGCGTGATGTTTGCAGCCTACGCGCTTGGAACAATGGCAGGTGCCCTATTTGCACCGCGTATACGTTATGCACCGGTGCGCCTAGCTGTTCTCACTGACGGTTTAGGAACGGTTGTCTTACTGCTGGTTCCAGCCTTTTCAAAAAGTGCTGTCGTCGTATGGGGCGTCACCTTTATCGCTGGCGTTGGAGCAAGCTTATGGTTTATTGGTGTTACCGCCTTCAGGCAGCGCCTCACACCAAAGCAACTTCTCGGGCGAGCTAATTCTGCTTTTCGAGTGATAGGCTATGCTGGAACGCCGGTCGGAAGCTTTTTGGTCGGCGTCCTTGGTTCTTTTATATCATTGCAGTTTGCTGCCACCTTTATCGCTGGGCTCCTATTGGTGGCTATCGCGATAACGCTTCCTTTTCTTTGGCAGGCTGATCATATAAACACACCCAATCCTGCCACGAGGTAACAGCTGCTTTTTAAAAAAGACACGGTCAAAAAAGGCACACATACCCTATTACGCAATCGATTGATCTGTTCTTTGGACGAGAAAATTATCACCATAGTGGCTGATAGAGCCAGCGGCACTATAGAAGCAGCCAAACAAGCGCTAAAGACAAAACAGCCCCTTTACGTTGCATTGGGCGATGATCCAACGCCTATATGAAAGATGCAGAGAGCTTATAGCGTACGAAGTGCAATTCTTAACCAAAAACTCCGCCCTAGCAATACCCACTTATACTCCAGTTAATCCGTTACCCGCTGGACATCAAATGCCTCACCCCTTTACTGCTCCTCAAAATACATTTTGCTGCACTTACGCGCCGTATTCTTCCTTTGTAATCAAAAGAGCAGCCCTCCTTTCCTAGTTTAGGATCTTTGCCTACACAACGCAGCAACAGATGCGACCATATATGCAATCACGCCTTAGGGCCTGCATAGTAGAAAGCTTAGTTCGAGAGATTCATAAAGCCTATATCCCAATAAATTTTCCACCCAATCCACCTTTTAAAAGGGCGGCTTTATATAAACCGTTAGAGCAAGCTATGAAATCCTTAGGTGTATTAGAAATAATTGGCGGTTTTACCTCAGACCAATGTTGATTGACTTTTACTCGTGCATATACGCAAGCGGTGCTACTCTTTTCTCAGATAGAAAGGACATAACCGTTACCATCTGACCTATTATTGTTTGAAAATAAAGAAAAAGTATCAGTGTGACTAATGATATTGAAGAGCTATCTCATTATGTGGCTGTACTTAATTACGGCATTGGGAAGCTAGTCACGTAATCACCCCCTTCTGCGCGCGCCTTCTGCATGATATTCATAAGATTTTATTACGCGGTAAACGCAGTACGTCCAAAAGCCTTAGCGAATTTCGCAAAGCACAAAATTAGCTTGGCGGTACGCAACTAAAGACAGCGTCATTCGTGCCGCCCACTCTTACCACAGCCCCACTCTCTCTACCACCATCCCCGCTTAGAATCGCGCCAACTCATCACCGGTGCCTCGTTAAACACCACACCAGTCTCAAGAGCGGTAAAATGCGCCTTGCCGCATTTAATCTTCAGCATTTCTTTAAGGCGCAAATCAAACTCGCTATTCGTTCCTTTTGTTTCCAGTACAAAATAAAGCTTTTGTGCGCCATCTCACTCTAAAAAAACATCCAATCAGGCGTATAAGAACCAATGGGAGTGGCTATTTTAAAACTTCTTGGCAGTTAAAAAAACAATCTTACATCAGAGTCATTATCGAGATTTTGCGCAAACTCTTTCTCAATACGGCTCTCACAAATCTCATGATCATAAACACTTTTCTTATTGACCACCGTCAGCTCTATGATCGCCTTTTCCGACCTAATTTTACAGATGTAGAATCCATCTTATTATGATGCGCACATCCAGAGATTATTTTATCCTCTGCATTAGAACCAAAAACATGAACAATACGCAGAGGCTTCGGTAAGAAGGCCAACCGCTCAATCTCAATCTACACAAAAATACATGTGCAGGCGAATGCCCTCCATAATATGCAATATTTCAAGCCCGTCCATAGTGGTACCCTTTTTAAAAATTGTGTCTATGGCTTATAATAATCTCCAAAATATACATTTAGCCCTTGTCTGAAATAGCTCAATTTTGGATTGATGAGAATAAAAACGCGCTGCGATAATCACGTTGTTCAGCCCTCATGACCGGCAAAAGGGCGCCAATATTCCTGTACTACCAACGACTAACTAACGGTATTTCTTATCATTTTTGATCATATCCTCCACCCTTATTATTTTAAAATTTATACATTTCATCAACAAGATGTGCGCAGCGAGCCCGTACATCTTCACTGTTCAATCTCCATGTACGGACTGCATTCTCAGACACAAAATCATCTTTAGCCGAAGCAACTTGATATTGCAGAGCTTGTCTATAAAGCGTATGCACAACTGGTACCAAATATTTACATGACAGTAGCGCATTTTTTGCTGTACTGCCATGAGAGAGAAGACCAACAACTTTATCCCAAAAAGCATCACAATCTAAATTATCAAAAGCGTTCTTCAAAGTCTCTGAATAAGACCTGTGATAAACAGGGCTTGCAAGAATAACATCGTCAGCGTCTGCGATTGTTTTGACAAATGTATACACTTTAGCATCGCAATGGTAATAACTTATAAAAACAATAACTTTTTTAAATGACTCCTCAACGGCGTATGAATATAAGCACGTTTTTCTCGTCATTTTTTAAGGTATTAAACTCTTCCAATCTACCGAACTTACTCTTAAATTGTAGCCGAATGATTTTAATAAACCTATATTATTTTAAAAACTCAATAAATAATATTGAGACTACAATCAAAGACACTTCTTTTCAATATTAAGCAAGTTTTGTAACCTATATTGTTATCTCCATAGAAGTAAAACAGCCTCTATGGACGATGAGTAGCTAAGCCTTCACAGCTAGTGCTTTACAAGCGCTTTTATAACACTCACTCTGCCCCAAACATAGGATTGCATTTTATTAAATAACCCACGCGCATATAATTAAAGATAGAAACGATTAAGCTTGCACCAATCATGCCAAACCAATAGCCAATAAAGCCATATTCAAAAAAATGCGCCATTAGCGCTCCCCCAAATAGGCCTAACCCCCAATAACTTATTGCTACAACAATTGTTGACCAAAACGTATCAAGCAAGCCCACAAGTATGCCATTGAGCATAGCACCTAAAGTGCCAAAAGCAAAAGACAATAAAATGAACGGAAGCAATTTCCAAGAGAAAACAACAACGCGTTCTGAAGAAATATTAAAGATGGTTGTAAGGATGAATCCATAAGAGAGATAAACAATCCCTGATAAAAACAAGACATAAGTTACAGCAAAAACAGTGACATTCATACGCAATTGTTTTAGAGCCATATTATTCCTATCTGCTCTATACCACGCTGCTATTGTTGCGGCTGCGCTGGAAATCCCCAAAGCCACCACAGAAATAAGCATATCGAGACGCATCCCTATCGTATGTGCGGCCAAAGATTCGACCCCATAAGCCGTAATCATGAATGCAATGAACGAAGGAAAGCCCTCCGCAATAAGAATACGTATACCAATGGGTAGCCCTACTCGCAGCAATTTTATTATTCGTGAAATCTCTAACTTTTGTCTCAAATAATTAAAGCGAAAAGAATGAAAAGCAGAATTGCGGGACAAAATTATTGCTGCTGCAATAACAATTAAAATACGGATCAAACTGCTCGCAATTCCTGCACCAAAGACACCTAATCCGCTTATAGAACCTATACCAAAAATAAGCGGCCAAGAGATAAGAAAATTCACAAGGATAGCCGCAAGCATAACCCAGGTTAACGGCTTTGGATTACCAATTGCTGACAGTAATCCCCGGCTATTCACATAAAGATAAAAAAACACCACCCCTATAGCAGCACCACTATTATATTCCTGCGCTATATTGGCAATTGTCCCATCTTGGCCGAGAAAACACAAAATATTCCTCGTGTTGAGTAAAATGATCGCACTCATCATTCCAATCAAAAGGGAAAGCCATATTCCTTGATCAAACCATGCCTTCAATGCATATCTATCTTGTCTACGAAAACTTTCCGCAAGTTTTGGTGCAACCGCGGTAATAATACCTAGCCCAAACAACATAACAAAACTAAATATACTCAGAGCTAACATTGTACCACTCAAGGCTTGCACGCCTAAATGCGCTACAAGCGCTGCATCTGTGAAGGAAATCATCATCTGAGAGATAAACCCAACAGCCAGAGGCATGCCAAGAGAGAGCAATTGCTTCATCACAACAAACATTGTGAAATACCCTTCCATATTGAAGGGCATATTAAGCTCGGATCTTTTAAACAAAACACATTGATTTTTTCCGTAAAGTCTTTCCATCGCAAGTCTTGTGTAAAGGATGCATAATGAGAACGCATTAAGGTAAGAGGAGATGCCCAGTTCTTAAAAGAGAAGTGCAATGCGCCTTTATTGGTTTTCTGTACTTTATGCCATGCGTTTTTTTTGTACAATATTATGCCCCCAAGCAACTACAGTCATTGATAAAAGATCCTCAGTGAGCCGTTTGTTCGTCTTGTATATCCATTTTCAGTATTTTCAATAAAATTTTTTGGTACGGTTGGTGGGATTTGAACCTACGACCTCTGGTGCCACAAACCAGCGCTCTAACCAACTGAGCTACAACCGCATAAAAAGAAAATGTATCATAACTGTTCACGATTTCGTAAACATTTATTCTTATGCTTATGTGACATAAGGAAAATCAACAAAGTTTGCAAGCCCCTTTAAAAAAATCTCGCAATTTTTTGTGAAGAAAAAAGCGTTTTTTACAAAGGAAATTTTGCCCAATGCTCAAGACTATGATCACGATAGCCTTTTATGTTATCAACGCCATCTTGTTGCATCATCTGCAAAATCTCTTGCAGAATAGTTATGACAAGATCTGGACCTTCATAAACCATCCCACTGTATAATTGAATCAAATCTGCACCAGCTTTTACTTTTTCCAAAGCAGTCTGTGCATCCTTTACACCGCCAACGCCAATGATTGCAATCTCCTTCCCTAATTTTTGACGCATTTTTGCAAGCATAATAGTAGAACGCTCAAAGAGTGGACGTCCAGAAAGCCCACCCTCTTCATTACGGAAGTGACTATTACTAAGACCTTGGCGTGAAAGAGTTGTGTTAGAAACAATCAGCCCATTAAAATCAGAAAGTTTTATTTCTTCAGCAACATCATCTAATTCTTTCTCTGATAAATCGGGAGCAATTTTTAAAAAAATGGGAATGGAGAATCCGTGCTTGTTCTCTTGCTCATTTCGCTCTTGCGAAATTGCACTCAACAAAAGATGCAAACTGTCACGGGCCTGTAAATCACGTAAACCTGGTGTATTAGGAGAAGAAATATTAACCGTAAAATAATCAGCAACATCATAAAAATGAGCAATACCAACTGTATAATCATCAATCTTATCGACCGTATCCTTATTGGCTCCAATGTTGACTCCTATAACACCAGTTTTTTTACACGCATGCAATCTATTGTAAACAACTTGATGTCCGTCATTATTAAAGCCCATTCTATTAATAATCGCTTCATCTTCTTTTAAACGAAAAAGCCGTGGTTTAGGATTTCCAATCTGAGGCTTTGGTGTCACTGTCCCAATTTCAGTAAAACCAAATCCTAACCGAAAAATACCATCTACAACCTCTGCATTTTTATCAAACCCCGCTGCAAGACCAATAAAATTTTCAAACTCAAGACCAGCAACAGTTACACACAAACGTTTGTCGATAACCTTTTGACAACCATTTAATCCACTTTTCAGCCCAAGAATCGCTAAACCGTGTGCTTGCTCTGGATCCAACATAAATAAGGCAGAACGGCCAATACAACGAAAAAAACTCATCAATTCTTCTCCACAACATAAAAATGATCCATCGCACCTCACCTCTACCTTTTAACACAAAAGATTTCCAATCAAAGCAAGCATATTATCCAAATAATATTCCCCTTCTAGAAGAAAACTCATCACATAATAGTTATACATGTTTATATTGGTTATATTATGTAAAGAACTTTTTATTCTTAAAAAATGTTTCTCTTTTTCGACATTTTTTAAAGATTAAAATATGAATCCTAATCTTATAAAATTCAGCATGAATTGAAACATCAATGGCCCTTACCATAGTCATGGTTTTATGACGTCTTATGCAGGCACGCTCATAATTTTCTTAAAAATGCAGGCAAATTATCTCTATTCCCAAAGTTCCTTTGTGTAATATTGTTTTCAATAGAAACAAAGCTTGTTCTATAAAGCTATTTTTTCCTAGCATTTATAGGATACATGGTTCATAAAATCATCTAAATTCATACTATTGTTGCACTATTTATGAGCAACAGATTGTTCAATCAATTTGTACTCTATTGATAATCTGCGTTGTTTTCTTTACCATTTCTGATGTATTAAATACAATTTTGCATCTATTAAGTGCTCTGCCTAACATATATTTTAAGTAATGACAGTTGATTATTGAACTCAAACATTATACCAACGACTTCCAAACCAAAATGATCTTGCAAACCCTAGAGCTCTGCTATTTATAAACTGATACAATCTTCCAGCAGATGAAATGTGTTTCTTCCATCCGAATTATCGCCATTTTAGCTCATGTAACCCAATACAAATAGCTTTTAGATAAGCCATAATGCCCTCCTAATTGCTATTATCGCTTACTAAATTAAGAGGAATTAAATTATAAGTTTTACTCCTGTCTCATCTATCTATTTCTTCTATCAGTGCTGAAATATATTTTTTATTCCTAAATTCTCTTTTTATGACAAAATGTTATGCTAATATATGCACTTCATTTGAAAAGCTTTCTGATAGCTCAACTTTCAACACTACTCATTTTGTAGTATTGTGTAAAAATCTCTCTTTTTAATGTTATCATAAAGATCTTGAGGAAATTATATAAATTAAGCTACAGTTTTCTACTTTCTGTTGAAAAAGCAGATATAGTTTTTATCAAAAAAGCTTTTTTCTAGGAAATATTCTATGTACATTCAAATAGAGCCCTAAAGCTCTTTATTAAACCTTATAAAGTTCTTTGAAAATAATATTAATATCGTAATATAATCCTAAAAATAAAATCTGCCCTTTCCTTTTTCATCAAAAGCGGTAAGTAAATTACCGTATATCGCTTATATAAAGGGGAAAACGCAATGCTTAAAGAATTCAAAGAATTTGCCCTAAAAGGTAATATGATTGATCTTGCTATCGGTGTGATTATAGGGGGTGCTTTTGGTAGCTTGGTCAACTCAATTGTCAATGATATTTTTATGCCAATCATTGGGCTGATTACAGGTGGGATTGATTTTTCTAATATGTTTATTCAACTTGCTGGCGAAAAACAAGCAACATTGAGTGCCGCCAAAGCAGCTGGAGCAACCATTAGCTATGGACACTTTATTACTTTACTTATCAATTTTCTCATTATTGCTTGGGTTCTTTTTTTATTCGTTAAGGCTATGAATAAAATTCGTAGAAAAGAAGAAGAAAGCCCCAAAAAAACGTCTTCAGAAGAACAACTTTTAACAGAAATTAGAGATCTTTTGGCTAAGAAAAAATAATTTTATGCAAGATTTACATCATGGAACACGAGGAAAAAACATTTCCACAATTGTTCCATGATTGGGTTTTGAGAACAGTAAAAATTGTCCCCCTCTTTCTTCCACCATTGCTTTACACATTGGGAGGCCTAAACCTGTTCCCATAAAAGCGCTATCACCAGATCGTCCATCTTTGCGCTCTACTTGACCATAAGGTTGCAGTGCCTGTATAATCTCTTCTTCGTTCATCCCTATACCATTATCACTCACTGAAATTTTTACACGTTCTTTTCTATAAGAAACGTGAACAATAATCTGTCCACCCAAAGGTGTAAAACGAATAGCATTGGAAAGAAGATTCCATATAATCTGGCGAAACACTTGTTGTGATACAGGAATAAATGGAACGTGGGGTGGAGCAACAATACGCATGATAATGCCATTCTGATTGGCTTGAGTTTCAAGAAAAGCTATCGTCGCACGTAAACAAGATATTACATCAAATGTTTCAGAAATAAGGGAAGAATCAATCTGGTTATCGGAACCAGAATAATTTATCTTGGAGCACTCTAGTAATTGATTAATAAGCAATAATATATGTTTTCCAGAGGAAATAATATCGCGTAAATATCCATGATAGCGCTCATTTTCTATCGAACCAAAACGGCCTTCTCTCATAATTTCTGCAAAACCAATAAGAGCATTCAAAGGTGTTCGTATTTCATGAACAACTCCAACGATTTTATCCTCTTCTGCTTTTTTTTCTCCTGATGGAACTGTTTGTGTCCTATCACGCAACATAACAGCATAATTGCCTTGCTTTGCCAAAAATACAATCGTTATCAAAACGGTTATATTTTTATGATTTTTTGTCATTAAATCAGCGGTTTCACTGCGATTTAAAACCTGATTTTTTCCCTCCATACGGATTGATTTAAAATACTTTTCAACCAAAAGTCGGCTTTGCAAAGTAAATAATGAAGAGAATGGTTGTCCTCGTAGTTCATTTATTTCATAACCCATTAATGCTAAGGCTGCCCTACTCGCTGATTGAACAAAGCCCTCTTCATCCAACCATAAAACACCATTTGTTGCTGTATCCAACAATGATAAAACTGCAGCGGGCTCTTTTACGAGAGCTTGTTCTATAGCATTTACCGGCAATGTTTGTGCATATGGTAACTGAATAGCTGTTTCTTCAACTAAATTTTCTTCTTTTACCGATGAATTCAATTCATCACGCAATTGCTCTGCAATTTCACGAAAAGCTGAGCGTTCTATCTCCGTAAGACATGGCATTTCTGTTTCTAGCTTTTCATTTCTTTTTTCTTGGACTTTTTTTTGTATTTTTAAAACACCAAAGCCACGAAACCCCTTAAGCTGCTTTTTAACATCAAAAATTGGCAAAGCTGACAATTCAACATCAAGCCATTGTAAGCAACCATCAACAGGCCATTGAACAATCTCTTTACTCCAAGGCATAGCCGCTTCAATAAAACGACTGAGAACCAGATATCGATCATCATTAAATTGATGAGCAAGCTCATGAAAACTACACCCTAAAATAGAAGAAGAGAGAGGACCAACAACTTCAGCTAGCTCTTTTGAGACTTCACAAAACAAACCATTGTGATCGATTTCCCACGTAAAAGGCCGTGGCAAAAGCTCTGGTGTAAAACGAAAAGCTTCTTGCTGACATTTTAATTCATTTGTATTTAACTTTAACTCATCTGCTTTTAATGGCATAACTAAAACTAAAAAGTGTTGAATTTACTCTCAAATGAATAATGCTAATTTGTTTACAATTATCTATTCTGGTTAAAATAACTTGATATCTCATATCAATTGTCTGTAGCAAAATTTTGACTGTTTCATCAACAAAACAAGAATAAAAAGAAGCTTCCAGCTCTTGTTGCTTATTCACCCATTATTGTAATAAATCTTGTTACAATAATGGTAACATCTCCCTCGCATAAATAGTACTCAAAAAGAATACACTTATTTTACGCATTCATGCGCCTGTTTTGAAAAGATATCTCTCAAGATCCGCAAGCTTATTTTACGATAGTATCCGTAAATGGTGTAATGTAAAGGTCCCTATAGAGGATATCAAGGCATTGTGCACTACCATTTTTATGCTTATAAAAGAGCTTGTTAGCACCATCATTATACTAATTTCAGCCCCTAATGTTACCAATAGTTCTCGGCATTTGAAGGCGTTCATAAGAAGCCTTTTTATTTTTTAACTTTTTTACTCGTACATTATTATGATACGCAAGAAAATGTTTTTAATTGTTTCAACAGAAACAGATTTGAAATGAGAAAATCTTACAATGTTTGAGACTTTTATTCACTGTGAATAATGATAAATTACTATAAATCAATATACTGCATTATAAAAATCTCTTTTTCAAATAAAGCTTCTCGTAAGAACATCTTTCTTGAGCCAATAATATCAAATGATAATAAATTCAGCGTGACGCTTTAAAGTATCCTATGCAACAGAACTTGCATATTGGGCATTTTTCTTATGATGCTCTCAATAATCTCCCAAAGATCTTTCTTTCATTAGAATCGCTACAAAAGAAAAAACAAAAAATATGCCACCGCACTATTTTATTAAAAAATTTCTCTGTAAAAAAGAGAACACAAATCATCTGTCCTCATATAAAGATTTGTTTAATTTCTTTATATTCCAGATCATTTAGAAATGTTAAAAATATCTCATAATCTCCTTTGATATCAGCTTGTTTACCTTATCAGAAGTCTTAATACAAAAGATCGCTTTTTCTTTATTACTCTCCATTTAAATTTTTAATATTATATAAAAAATAAAACAAGCACATTTAAATAATGACTGTCAGATATTTAAAAAATTGCATATTTTTAAATGTGTTTGTTTATTTTCCTTCATTGAGTAGAATTTCACGTTTTCCAACATGATTAGCGGCTCCAACAATGCCTTTTTCTTCCATCCGCTCGACGAGAGAAGCTGCTTTATTATAGCCGATTGAAAGTCGGCGCTGAATATAAGATGTTGAACATTTTTTATCACGCATAACAATTTTTACAGCTTGGTTATAAAGTTCCTCACCCTCTTCATCAAAATTTTCTTCCTCAGAATTTCCAGCAGCTGAATCAGCAGAAGTATCCTCTTTGTTATCGTCTTCATTATCTGTTACCGTTGCTAAATAATCAGGTTTACCTTGCATTTTTAGATGTGCAACGATGGATTCAACTTCTTCATCAGAAACAAAAGGTCCATGAACGCGCACAATGCGTCCACCACCAGCCATATGAAGCATATCCCCCTGACCTAAAAGCGTTTCAGCACCTTGTTCACCCAAGATCGTACGACTATCAATTTTTGATGTTACTTGAAAAGAAATGCGGGTAGGAAAGTTCGCTTTAATTGTACCTGTGATAACATCAACAGAAGGACGTTGCGTTGCCATAATAAGATGAATACCTGCCGCACGCGCCATTTGCGCTAAGCGCTGAATGGCATTCTCTATCTCTTTCCCTGCCACCATCATAAGATCAGCCATCTCATCAACAATCACAACAATATAAGGAAGCTGCGTGAGATCCATGGCTTCTTCATGATAAAGCATTTCCCCTGTTTCCTTATCAAAACCCGACTGAACAGTACACATGATCGTTTCGCCTTTTTGAGCGGCAAGTGCAACGCGTGCATTAAAACCATCAATATTACGCACACCCAACTTAGCCATTTTGCGATAACGCTCTTCCATTTCACGAACCGCCCATTTTAAAGCTGTTACTGCTTTTTTGGGATCTGTGACAACGGGTGTTAAAAGATGTGGAATGCCATCATAAACAGAGAGCTCTAACATTTTAGGATCAACCATGATCAAACGACACTGCTTTGGTGTCATACGATAAAGAATCGACAAAATCATTGTATTAATTGCAACAGACTTGCCTGATCCTGTTGTTCCTGCAACCAATAAATGAGGCATTTTTGCTAATTCTGCAATGACCGGTTCACCATTAATCCCCTTCCCCAAAGCAAGAGCAAGTTTAAATTCACTTTCACGAAAAGAACGTGTTTGGATTAATTCCCGTAAATAAACGGTTTCACGAACCGCATTGGGTAACTCAATCCCGATAACATTCCGTCCAGGAATTACAGCAACGCGTGTAGAAATAGCAGACATAGAACGCGCAATATCATCAGAAAGATTAATAACGCGTGATGATTTTACACCCGCAGCGGGTTCAAATTCATACATTGTTACCACTGGCCCTGGATGAACATGGATAACTTCACCCTTAATGCCAAAATCTTCCAAAACACTTTCTAAAAGTCCAGCACCACGTTCTAATGTTTCTTGAGGAATCATCGTACCTTCATGAAAAACAGGTTCCTGTAATAAGTTGATCGGAGGAAATTCATAAACATCACAGTCAATAGATTGAATATTTTGCATAAACGCAGAATCATAATTACCTAATGGCATACGAGTAGATTGCAATGTTTTAGTTTTACTGTTTGCTTGCATCACAGAAAAATCTTTTGAATTCTTTTTGACGGCTTTGTTTATACAATCAACAGTATTATTGGCGACAATATTATTGGTATTTTCAGTCTCTATACTAGCCCCTGCATCACTTAACGCCCCTGTATTACTTAACGTATGAGCAAAATCTTCAACAGAAAGCTTAGAATGACACTCTTTAGTAGTATCATTATTTGTATGCATTAAATCAGAAATTTTCTCAACACCTCGCATCCTTTCCGCTGGAGATTCTGATGTAATTGAATCATAGAGTTGTGGAAAGCGGTATTCAAGAACACGGTAAAGAGCAGTTATTGACTCATCAAAGGCTGTGGGAATATCCGGTGTAATTTCATTTGTCGTGTCAATTGATGTTCCATCCTCTTTTGATATTTGAGTCTCCACATGCTCAAATATCAAAGATTCACACTCAAAAAATGCATCATCAGAAAGATGCAACGCAGGTTTTATTTTTTGTAGCACATTTTCCACTTGTAATTTATGTTCTTGTTTATCCTCCTCAAGTGGAATATTTGCTGACGGCATACGAGTAGTTTGACGTGACAACTGCTTCAAAACCGTTGAATGACAAACTGATGTTTTATTCTCTATTGATTGAGGATTAATGACTTTTTTTGTCGAAAGAATATTTGTTGTTTTCTTGTTACAACGTACAATATCTGTATCTGTAATTTTTTTTTGATCTTGCTTCGTAAAAATTTTAAACTGTTTTGCAAAAACTGGATCTGTTTCTATACGACGACGCAAAATCTCAACTTCTGGGGTTCTCGTGAAACGGACGTTTTTTCCGAGAGCAAATGCCTTTTTCCACACTTCCGGATAAGGAAATATCTCAGTAATCTTAACAGATAAATCTTCTCTTGATGCACCTTCCGTACTATCATCAGAAAAAGAAGACGTAGAAATAGATTTTGTTTTCGAATTATGCATGGCACCCAACAAATTTATAGCAATGAGAAAAATAACCTTTTCAAAAAGAATTCGTAGAAACTATCATACGAAGGTTAATAACCTTTTGCTGATGGTTACTTTTTAATGAAAAAAATAATGCCATAATGCATATTCATAATCTGCCTTTTGCATATTTACGATATAAATTACTCAGTTTATGGTGTCATAGAGCTCGTATTTCATTTGTTTTGAAGAAAACTTCATGATAAAAAAGCTTCAAGAAAATTGTCTATGCCTCTCTTTCTCTCCCTTTTCATAAAAGAAACTAGTCTCAATAATACAATAAGCATTGCTCTATTGAATTCTCCATGCTCAATTATCACGATATAATCTAATTTCTCACGTTTTTATAAGATTATCCTTGTTATCCTCGTTTAAAAAGGCTTAGACTAAGACAATCATAATTACATAAATACAAATAGAAAAAAGGGAGTGAATTATGTTTAATAAACGGAAATTTTATATCAATGGTCTATGGGATGAGCCAAGCACTCCTCACGATTTTGACGTCATTAATCCATCAACAGAGGAGGCTTGTGCTGTCATTAGCCTTGGAAGTACAAAAGATGCCGATAAAGCAATTAATGCGGCTAAAGAAGCGTTTCAAAAATGGAAAACAACGTCACCAAATGAGCGTCTTGGATTTGTTGAAAAAATTCTAGAGATCTACGAAAAACGTTCCAAAGACATGGCAAAAACCATTTCAATGGAAATGGGAGCACCGATTGATATGGCGCTTAATGCGCAAACTGCAACAGGA
The DNA here is from genome assembly GCF_042196985.1 of Bartonella sp. AA97HXZ. NCBI lineage: Bacteria > Pseudomonadati > Pseudomonadota > Alphaproteobacteria > Hyphomicrobiales > Bartonellaceae > Bartonella > Bartonella sp. AA97HXZ. The sequence goes on from NZ_JBHIRC010000004.1 coordinate 121,722, forward strand.
AGTTCCCATATTCGCAATTTTATCGAAGCTTATAAAGAGTTTTCGTTCCAAGAAACTTTAATAAAGGGAAATGAGCAAGCAATCCTTCACTACGATCCTATCGGCGTCGTAGGATTAATTACGCCATGGAATTGGCCCATGAATCAAGTAACTCTTAAAGTTATTCCTGCTCTCTTGGCTGGCTGTACCATGGTGTTAAAGCCCTCTGAAATTGCGCCTCTTTCTGCTATGCTTTTTGCTGAATTTTTAGATGAAGCCGCACTTCCAGCCGGTGTTTTTAATTTAATCAATGGTGATGGTGCGACTGTCGGCTCTTACCTCTCTGCACATCCAGATTTAGAAATGATCAGCTTTACTGGTTCAACTAGAGCAGGAAAAGATATTTCTAAAAATGCCAGCGCTACTTTAAAAAGAGTCTGTCTGGAACTTGGGGGAAAAGGAGCGAATATTATCTTTGCTGATGCCGACTCAGATGCTGTTCAACGTGGTGCACGACATTGCTTTTATAATAGTGGACAAAGTTGTAATGCACCGACTCGTATGCTTGTGGAACAGAGCATCTATGACAAAGCCGTGAAAATAGCCAAAGATATTGCAGAAACAACAAAAGTAGGACCAAACTGCCAAGAAGGAAATCATATTGGGCCCGTTGTTTCAAAAAAACAATATGATAAAATTCAAGATCTTATCCAATCGGGAATTGATGAAGGTGCAACTCTTGTTGCAGGCGGGACTGGTTTACCAAAAGGAATGGAACGCGGTTATTATGTCCGTCCAACAGTCTTTGCTGATGTAAAACCTCATATGCGTATTTTTAAAGAAGAAATCTTTGGTCCAGTTCTCTCGATTCTTTCTTTTAGTACAGAAGAAGAAGCCGTCGCTTTAGCGAATGAGACTGAGTATGGTCTTACAAACTATATTCAATCGCAAGATCGCAACAAATGTCGTCGTATTGCGGAACAAGTACGCTCTGGTATGGTAGAAGTTAATGGACATGGATTACCCAGTGGAAGCTACTTTGGAGGTGTAAAATTTTCTGGGCGCGCTCGTGAAGGAGGACATTGGGGAATTAAAGAATTTCTCGATAGTAAAGCAATTTCGTACTGGTAAAATCTTATTAAAAACTTAATAGGAATCGTATGGTAATACAGAAAATAACGGATGAAGGTGCTCTTGGGCAACGTCTTGATCAGTGGCTCGCAAAACAATATCATGATGTGCTCTCACGTTCGCGTTTGCAAACCCTCATCCGTGAAGGCTGTCTTAAAATTGATGGTCAATTCATAAAGGAACCAAAAACAAAATTAAAACCTAACCAAATAATTGAATTGGAAATGCCGGACCTTCGTGATGCAGAACCTAGCGCTGAAGCCATTGCATTGGACATTCTTTTTGAAGATGATCATATCATTGTTATTAACAAACCAGCTGGTCTTGTTGTTCATCCTGGGAATGGAAATTGGACCGGTACATTGGTTAATGCCCTTATTTACCACTGTGGGAATAGTTTATCTGGTATAGGTGGTGTTAAACGCCCTGGTATTGTCCATCGTCTTGATAAAAATACAAGCGGTGTTATGGTTGTTGCAAAAAACGATCTAGCTCATAAAAGTCTCAGTGCTCAATTTTCTGATCATGGACGTACCTGCGCATTAGATCGACGCTACCATGCCTTGATTTGGGGAACACCTCAGCGCAATGTCTGGACAATTGATGCATCACTTGGCCGTTCGCCCCATAACCGGACAAAGCAAGCTGTCATCCATAACCAAAACCCTTATGCTCGTCATGCTGTTACACATGTTTCTCTGCTTGAAAAATATGGCTCTCATGCAGACTCAACATCTTTTGCTAGCCTTCTGGAATGTCGCTTGGAAACTGGACGCACCCATCAAATCCGTGTTCATATGACTCATATAGGGCATCCACTCATAGGCGATACAGTTTATGGAAACGCTTTTAAAACAAAATCAAACATATTCAACCCCACTATTAGAAATGCAATCGATCAATTCAACCGACATGCACTCCATGCTGCAAGTCTTACTTTTGAACATCCTTCTACCGGTAAAGTTATGTCGTTTTCCGCACCACTGCCTCAAGATATGGCTAAACTTATTGAGCTTTTTAAAAAAATGAATTGAAACTTTTCCCCTTCTCAAGATTTCACAATAAAATATCTTTTTTTGAACAAAATTGAAAAATATGCTAGAGTGAGGTTATGAGGATAGTTAGCTATCTAAAACATAGAATTTGCCTTATCAGGGAATTCAAACAAAAGGAGGGTGCTATATGGCCCATATGAATTTATTATCAGTAATGACAGGTGATGGTGGTTTAAACCGTTACTTGGAAGAAGTGCGTCGTTTTCCAATGCTTGAGCCAAAAGAAGAATATATGTTAGCTCAGCGTTACCGTGAGCATAATGATCTAAAAGCTGCGCATAAGCTAGTAACCAGCCATTTGCGTCTCGTAGCTAAAATCGCGATGGGATATCGGGGCTACGGACTTCCCATTGGGGAAGTCATTTCAGAAGGCAATGTTGGACTCATGCAAGCTGTTAAACGTTTCGAACCAGAGCGGGGTTTTCGTCTTGCAACCTATGCAATATGGTGGATTAAAGCGTCAATCCAAGAATATGTATTGCGCTCTTGGAGTTTGGTGAAAATGGGGACAACAGCTAATCAAAAGCGCTTGTTTTTCAACCTTCGTAAGTTAAAAAGTAAACTTCAAGCACTTGATAGTGGTGATCTCAATGCAGAACAAGTGAAAGAAATTGCAACCCAGTTGAATGTCACAGAAGATGAAGTTGTATCAATGAATCGTAGGCTTGGTGGTGACACTTCACTCAACGCACCAATTCGAACAAAAGAAGGGGAAAACAGTGAGTTGCAAGATTGGTTGGTGGATGAATCTAACGATCAAGAACAAATTTTAATTGAAAAAAGTGAATTAGAAAATCGCCGTTCCATGCTCATAAATGCCATGGACAATCTCAATGAACGCGAAAAGCGTATATTTAAAGCGCGTCGTTTAAACGATGTACCACTAACCCTAGAAGAACTCTCTGGTGAATTTAATATTAGTCGAGAACGAGTAAGACAAATTGAAATGCGTGCATTTGAAAAAGTGCAAAACTCTATCAAAGATTCTACTTTATCTCAAAGTCAAGTATAAAACCTAGAGTTAAGTATAAAGCCAATGGTTTGCACATTCTTTAAATGTGAAAATGAAAAAAAGCATGCCTTGGCTTTATACTTGTAAATTGGTCTATCGAATTCTTTAAGTTATTGATATGTAAAGATTTAGTGAATGTATGTGGTATATAATTGATAAAGACGGTCGTAGAAAATTCTTCACAGTCGTTTATTTTTTTGCATCTATGTTTTATTTTTTTGACCAAGAACTGTTAACTTATCTTGTTGTGCAAGCCATTGTCCAATAACTTCATTAAAAATAGACTTACCTGTTGGTCCTTTTGCAAAGGTTAATTCACTTATACGCCCGTTTTTATCCGTTAACACCAAACGCATCCAATCTAATTCTCGCATCAATTGTAAATTTCGATCAAGAAATGGATGATTTCCACTCAATGCGACAAGAAAAAAGTCATCGTTAATCTTTGCAGCAATGGTTCTTGTTAAAGCCTGTCCAATGGATTGTTCACTTGCTTTAAAGGTTAATGCTTGAACATTGCTTATAGCTTTACCTGAAAATTTATCAGAAAGAATAAAAACAAGGTCCATAATATATGCAGCAGGAAATGACTGATCGGTATTACGACGTAAAATTAACCGTAATGATACCCCTTCATCAGGAATTGTTATATCACCTTGTATAGTTGTTTCTTCTGGAGCCCCCTTCACTTGAGACTCTTTTATAAGCGTCCAGCGAGCACTTCCCGTTGCTATCTTTTCTGCATCATAATTTGTACGTGCTTGATAGAAAACAGCTTCACCTGATTTTTCAAGCGATTGCAAATTGCTATCAACAACTGTTGAGAGTACTTCTTCATCCGAAGAATCTATCGCTTGTTTTAAACCAACATCAATTTCACTTCCATCCTCTAATAAGCGTTGTGTTAACTTTCTCTTAATTGGAAATGCCTTTGGTACTCTGTGAGAAGCTTGAAGATTTTCTTCTAAAAACTGATGATCATTTGATACAAATACACGCTCACCAACAAAAAAAATACCAACAAGTAAAACAACAAAACTAACAACAGAAACAGCACTTATCACAATACGCCTTTGCACTAACGATTTATTAGCACGACGTAAAGCCTGAGAAAAAATGTGCGAAACAATATGCGGATTATCTTCCTGCGAAGGAGAAATCTTTAACACACTGCTATTAACATGCTGAGAAGGCACATCAGTCTCCATATTAACAGGTTCTGCATCTGGTATATCTGATACACAAAGCTCAACAAATACCTTGTTATCCTTTGAACGTGTAACAAAATCTTGCTTTCTTTTTATGTTTACCTCTGACAATTCATTATTTTTTGGTAATATAGTTTTTTTTGTATATTTCTTATCTTCATTTATATTTGTGGGATTCCACCCAATAACTGAAGAAAGCCGTTTCTTTTCAACTGCTAAATATTCTCCTTCAACAGTTGCAATAGAACTTTGAAGAATCTTTCTTTGTTCATCCGCTATTGCTTGTGGTATTTTTGCTGTTACAAATTGATGTTCTAGTGTTTCGGTAGCCCGCTTATAAATCCGCTTACGCACTTGTGGTGTAATATTATTTTGTGCATTAATTGTCTTTTTTAAGATTCCAACGAAATCTACCATTTCCTCTATAATCTCTCTTAAACTGAGAAAAAATCAATAGTAAAGCCAAAAAACTTTATTTTAGCCTTCTAAATTGGTTGCCATTTAATATTGGTACAACTATTGCAATAATGTAAAATGAATATGAAAAATAAACAATGCTATTTTGCACCTTTCTTTTACGTGCTCTTAAAAACTTTTTTGTAAAAAGATACAAAAACGAACAGAGAGCATATATAGAAATCTAAAAACAATAATCAATTAACAAAGGGATCCGTAATAAGAATAGTATCTTCACGCTCTGGACTTGTGGATAATAAAGCCACTTTTGTATTAATCAGTTCTTCAATATAGCGTATATATTTAATAGCCTGCACTGGTAAATCTTCCCACCTCAATGCATGTGCTGTTTCTTCCTTCCAACCTTCTAATGTTGCATAAATAGGCTTCACCCGATCCTGAGCTCCCATGGAAGAAGGTAAATAATCAATCCTTTTACCATCAAGCTCATAACCAATACAAATTTTTATTTCATCCAAACCATCTAAAACATCAAGTTTTGTCAATGCTATACCTTGAACACCGCAAATTGTTACCATCTGACGTACTAAGACAGCATCAAACCAACCACATCGACGCTTTCGACCCGTTACAACACCAAATTCATGTCCACGCACTCCTAGAAATTCACCAATATCATTTATCTGCTCTGTCGGGAACGGCCCTTCTCCAACGCGTGTAGTATAAGCTTTTGCAATACCCAAAACATAATGAATTGCATCAGGTCCCATCCCCGAACCTGTACATGCTTGCCCAGCAACTGTATTAGATGACGTTACATAAGGATAAGTTCCAAAATCATTATCTAATAAAGCACCTTGCGCACCTTCAAAAAGAATGTGTTTCCCTCCTCGATAACCTTCATCTAAAAGACGCCACGTACAATCCATAAAGGGCAAAATTTTATCCGCAACTTGCATCAATTCATCATAAAGTGCTCGAGAATCAATCTCTGAAACACCCATCCCACGACGCAAAGCATTATGATGCCTCAAAAGCCGCTCAATCTTAGCCATAAGTGTATCTTTTTCTGCTAAATCCATCACTCGGATAGCACGACGTCCCACCTTATCTTCATAAGCCGGTCCAATACCACGCTTTGTTGTACCAATCTTTAAACCAGATAAACCGCTTTCTCGAATTGCATCAAGATCACGATGCAAAGAAAGAATCAAAGGAGCATTTTCAGCAATACGCAAAATTTCTGGTGTGATTTTTACACCCTGATTACATAGTTTTTTTACTTCTGCAACAAAATGATGAGGGTCAACAACAACACCATTACCAATAATTGATAACTTGCCACGCACTAAACCAGACGGTAAAAGTGATAATTTATAACTGACTCCATCAACAACCAATGTATGGCCAGCATTATGCCCCCCCTGATATCTCACCACGATATCTGCTCGCTCAGACAACCAATCTACAATTTTACCTTTGCCTTCATCACCCCATTGTGTACCGACAACAACTACATTGGCCATAACTTTCTCCGTCGTGTTTGGTCAAAAAAACCAGCATTCAAAAACAAATGCTTCCTTATAACGAAACCTTAAAGCAAGTGCGACTCCTCATTTCAGATTTTTCTCAATCTTCAAGTGATTAAATTTTCAAATTTATGATAATAAAGATAAGAAAATACCCAAATATTTTAAATCTGTCATTTTCGCTACAAAAAGTAAAAACATTAGAGATTTTAATTTGTTCGTATCCAACACCTGACAAAGCATTCATTCCCCGTCTTAATCTTTTACAATTCATGTAATATTTAGAGGCTGTTTGTCTGATACAAGAATACGAAAGATCATCATAATCTCTCGTATCCTTTTTTGTTTAAAAACACGTTGTGAAAATCACCAGTAATTATTTAAAGCTGTGCTTTTTCAACTTGGAACGCCCACTCAAGCCATTGTGTTAAAATTTCAAGATCGGAAGCCTCAATTGTTATACCCGCCCAAATTCGAAGCCCAGGAGGAGCATCGCGATACGAACCGATATCATAAGCAACCCCTTCCTCATCAAGACGCTTCACAACCGCTTTTATAAAAGATACTCGCCTTTCCGTATCCAAAGCAGTAATCACTGGATCCACAATATCTAAACAAATAGAGGTGTTAGAACGCACTTCAGGATCTTTTGCCAAATATTCTAACCATGGCGTTTTGCGAACAAAAGCATCAAGTACAGAAAAATTTTTCTCAACCCGTGCTCTTAATGCCGCTGCACCTCCTAGAGATTTTGCCCACTTCAACCCATCAAGGAAATCCTCAACACAAAGCATAGAAGGTGTATTGATGATCTTTCCTTTAAAAATATCTTCGTTCAATTTTCCATTTTTTGTCATATAGAAAAGTTGAGGCATAGGCCAAGCTGGAACATGATTCTCAAGCCTCTCAACAGCACGAGGACTTAAAATCACCATACCATGTGCAGCCTCGCCTCCCAAAACTTTCTGCCATGAAAAAGTAACAACATCTAATTTTGAAAAATCAAGATATTGCGCAAAAGCTGCCGATGTTGCATCACAAATGGTCAATCCAGCCCGCTTATGCGGAATGAAATCCGCATTAGGAATACGCACACCAGAAGTTGTCCCATTCCATGTAAAAACAACATCCCGATCAAAGTCAAGTTGTGTTAAATCTGGTATTTCACCATAAGGAGCTTCAAAACGACGCACATCAGAAAGCTTTAATTGCTCGACAACATCTTTATTCCACCCAAACCCAAAACTTTCCCACGCTGCCATATCAATGCCACGCTCACCTAATAGAGACCATAGAGCAGCCTCAACAGCACCGGTATCTGATCCTGGCATAATTCCTATACGATGATCAGAAGGAACCTCAAGAATCTCACGGGTTAAATTAACAACTTCAGCAAGTTTTAATTCTGCTTCTCTAGATCTATGTGAACGCCCAACTAATGCATTTTTAAGAACATCAAGAGTCCAACCAGGCCGTTTGCTACAAGGACCTGAAGAAAAATTAGTATTATTGGGACGATTACTTGGTTTTTGTAACATTATCATTATTTCTCCCCTTTTAGATGTTTCTCTTTCTTTATAAAGAAAAACAAATTATTATAAAGGCTAATCAATAATCTTTTTAGAAAAAAGTCAAAAATGTTGTCTATTATTTCGTATGCTTAAAATTTAGGGAAACTTTATAAAAAAATCTTTCTTAATCATTCTTCTCGATTGATTCTTTTAATTTTTTTCGTATTACCACCACGATAAGACAGCATTCTAATAACAATACACTAAAGTGTCCAATATACCTATCAAATTTATTTTATGATAAAGATTCATTGATAACGCTCTAGAATAGGGAGATAAACTTATTAAAAAATCAATTATTTTTCTTTTGATGACTGGACAGAGAAAATTTTAATGTTATAACCGCAAACGCTTTATATTTTTTATGAAGCATGCCCAGATAGCTCAGTTGGTAGAGCAGCGGACTGAAAATCCGCGTGTCCGTGGTTCGAATCCGCGTCTGGGCACCACTTTTTGTGTTTAACATATTGAAATATATAGATTTTTTCTTTAAATAGCCATTTTCAGACCACCTTTTAGACCACCTTCTACAGTTTATATAATTTTACTTAATTTGTTCTTATTTGCTCCTTATTTTTCTTTGGAGTGAAGGCTAAGATCTCTTTTTTTCTCCATCTCACTGCTCTCCCTAGCTTATATGGCTCCGGAAACACCCCCTGAAGCACCCAATTGCGAATCGTTGTTGTGGATACACTAAAAAGCTGTGCACACTCACGTGTCGTTACATATCTATCTCCATCATCAAATATCATCTCATTACCTTTCTCTTTTTTATGTTACTTAATCCCCTCCTCGTCCTATAGGACGAGGAGATGAAATCAATTGTTTAAAACTAAGCCGCTTTCATGACAGGCTTCTGCAAACTCGGATCATAAGCTCGCAACAAAGAATCCATTCTATGGGGCAGCTCTGAATCTCCAAAATCCGTTAAAACTGCTAGAATCTTTGTAATATTTGGAATTTCATCTTGAAGTTTTAAAATCAAAGCTTTTTCTACTATGCTCATGATGTCAACCAAGTCACTACAATCTTTGTCATCTACGTATTCACAATTGACAAACTGATATAAAGCTATCCATAAATCGCATAAGAAGTCGATACTGGTGTTCATTGTACACCTCCATGGATTTGTTCTCTCAAACATGCCAATCCTCTGGATGTAATTTTTGTTGAAGGGAGTACCTTTTCTGTACCATCTGGTCTTTGGATAGTGATAGCAGGACAGTCCATGAAACCTTTTTTGATTTTATCCTGATAAGGTAACAGAGGCGCCCCTGGAGCCCGTCGATACACCCAATCATGTTTACGCAAGTAATTGGTTAAGTCCTTTGGGCGCACCTCCAACATCTTCGCTGCTTCGATAAGACCGAATAAACCATCAGAGCGTTTTAAACCTTCCAAAGCTTCTGCTTTAGGCTTGAGTGTACTCACCTCATTTCTTAAGTCTTCTAATTGATTGATACTCTCTAAAAGGAGCTGTTTAATCGTAAGAGGATTTTCCAAAGCATTGGCAAGATTTATTTGTGGTGTTGCTACTTGTCTTTCCAATTCTTGCCAGCGGTCAATAATCTTTGCTCGTAAAGCAGTGCTGTAACCCGAAACAAGAATTAAACACTCACGTTTGGGAAGATTGTAGCAAGGAAGAGTACGACCTGTTGAATCTCTGTAGAATCCTGCAAATTCACTCAGCTCAATTTTCAGCTCAGTGAGTATTTGCCGAATATCCCGCATAACATTCCGATGTTCTTTACCACATAATTCTGCAATTTCACGACTCGACATAGTCTGAGTGGTAGCACTATTAGCAGTGCTTTCTTTAATTTCTATAAGTGTGTTCACTGTGAACTCCTTGGTAATAGAGGTTTTCTATTGACACTCTAAAAGAGTGCCGGGTGCTAGAAAACACGGTACCAAGTCCGTCGTCACACCTTTCCCGTGAGAGTATTGTATAGTGTAACTACACCCGACAAGACCGTTATATGCTACAGCATATAATGAGTCAAAATCTTTAATGTTCAGAAGACTGATTATTTCGGCAACCAATCCGCTTGGTATTTTAAGGTGTTTTCTAGGCACCTGATTCGACAATAGACATACTGATAGTATTTTGTCAAATAAAAAATTAAAAAATCGGCGCTTATAAACTATATCGATTTTATCAGTAAATTCGTATTTCTTTTCCATGATTGTTTCTCTTAATGCATGCTTTGTCGTTTAAGTTCTTGAGACAACACACCAATTCCTTTTGCTGTAATTTTTGCGCAAGGAATGACCTTTTCTATTCCACTTGCGGTTTGAAATGTGATGGTTGGACAATCCATAAGTTTCTTTTGGATTTTGTCTTGATAAGGAAGCAAATTTCCACCTGCTGCTCGTCTGTAAACCCAACCTTTTTGCTGTAAGAAGAGAATGAACTGTTTTGGTTGCATCTCGAGTATTTTAGCGGCTTCTGTAAGACCGAAGAGTCCATCATGGCGCTGTAAGCTTTCAAGAGCCATTACCTTTGGTTTTAAATTTGCAATAATATTATCTTTTTGTTCATTTTCATTTTTGAGATACGTTAAAACACCAAGCATAACTTGAGGACTTGAGTAGTCGATTTGTGGTATTGCTGCTTGCTTTTCTAATTCTTGCCAACGGTCTATAATCCTAGCACGTAATGTCATGCTGTAACCAGAAACTAAAATGAGGCATTCGCGTTTAGGGAGGTTGTAACAGTTTTGGGGCTTACCCTGTTTATCTAAATAGGTGGATCAAAATTTGGATTGACCCCCTTCAGGATATAATTCTCCTAACATTTGTCGAATATCACGCATAATATGCGCATGTTGCTTACCGCATAACTCTGCAATTTCACGACTAGACATCGTTTGAACTGTTGTGTTTTGAAAATTTCTTTCAGATGTTGTGATAAAATTATGCATGCTTCACTCCATTCGTTGTGACAACATTGTCATTGTGCTTGATTTGCTGTCTTAGATGTCTTAAGAAATCTTCTAATGTTTCAGGATTTGAATAATCGATTTTTGAATTTACTTTTTTTTCGCATTTCAGAAAATATTCACGCACTTGTTTACCTTTGAGACCATGTTCACAAATGGCAATGTGTTTTGCTGTGTCTAAAGTGAGAGCATAATCTTTAAAAGGATTTCCACGTGAGGAGTTTGATAATTCTTTAGTAGAAAGTACAAAGTCGACATCTTCTCTAAAGCTAAGTTCTTTAATACAGTTTGTTATCCACTTTCTAAACTCGGTTTTTACCTCTAAAAAGGTATATAAATCACGAGCGCTAATAGTTTGAACCTTTTGATGCTGAATAATATTGTATTGAGTAGCAAGAAGCTTTTCCATTACGAACCTCATGTTGATGGGATTGATGAATGAAAGGGGGCGTTTTTAAAAGCGCCCTTTAGAATTTTTAAAGCACATCACAAGGACGCAAACGGTGTTGTTGTTCATAAGTACCGTAAATCTCATCATTATATTTTTCGTCTGCGATCTCGTCTAAAAGTTCTTGGTAAGCATCACTTTCGAGTACAAAGTCATGAACTTTACTCTCCTCATGGAGATGTTCGATATTTTCTTTTACATATGCTTCTGCAATTTCTTCAGAGATATCTTCACAATTATTCTCAGAAGGATTGATGCGAAAGATTTGGATTGCATCATCTGCCTCGTCAATAATTTTTAGAACTTGGCTTTCATCCAGTGGTCCCGACCGACCAATGTTTTGATCATCATCATAGACAACTAATAAGATTTCATCAGAATTTATAAGAATTGGCTTATCCATAATTTCTCCTCCCTAACGCCTCTTGGCGATTGTTTGTGCGTGGTTTATGGATATATTAGTACAATATGAATGAAATACGGTCAAGTACAAAATGTACTATTTTTTCAAAAAAATAAAAAATGACGAATCATCGACTAATTTAAGAATCAATAAGCATGCAGTTTATTGTAGAATCAATAATCTGCTATGACTTGCTGATGGCATCTAATTGATAACTTAAATAGAGAATCTTAATTGTACTTACATGTCAAGAATAGTGCGTCGTACACGACCTATTATAGAAATGGCACCTTCAAGTTTTGGAGCTTTTATTGTTTTATCGTACGAAGCAGGCTGAAAAGGAGGATTATCATTTGGTCTATATCGCTTATATGTAGCTTGCCCAGTTTCATCTGCAATTACATAGCAGGCATTAGGTACAAGCTTTTTGTCTCGCATATTTACAAGTATTATGGAATCTGGAGGACTAATTTTATTCATGGATGCACCATCTACACGCAATGCAATCCATTCACCGGCAGGAAGATTAACAGCTTCTGTCATAGGATAATCCGAAAAATCCATTATCCCATCTTGCTCGCTTAACTCTCCAGCACTAATCCATGAAATAAGAGGAATACTTATATTAAGACTAGGATTTTGTTGAGGAGATTCACCATATAAAATCCATCCCGGATCGACGTTAAATACTTGTCCATAGAGTTCGGCTTTTTGTCGAGAAACAGGACGATTTCCATTTTCATGACTAATTAGAGTATTTTGATTAAGAGCTGATATAGCGCGCGCAGCCTCGCTCGGTGTTGCATACCCAGCATTTTTACGCGCTATTTTAAGTCTATCTTTTGGCAAATAACTCATTCGTACATTATCCACTATTTTTTTCATTCATTGTGTACTATTTTATCTTGATTTAAAATTGTACGTAATGTACTATTTTGATCATGGTTAATAATTTTTATGTCAAAAATTTGATTGAGTCTTGGGGATCTATAGGTCAATTTGCGAAGGAAATCGGTTGTAGCTATGAAGCTGCACGTAAAATGCGCGATCGCAATAGTATTTCTCCAAAATATTGGAACATAATTATCCAATTGTCTGAATCCAAAGGTCCACCTTGGGTTACACTAGATTGGTTTCTTCATATGTATGAGAATAAATCTCATGGTGTTTCTCTTCTAATAACAGAACAAGGAAAAAGTACGATTTCTTTAACGGAGAAATTTACAACATCGGATGGGGCAATTCGTATGAATAATTCTACAGATAACAACAAACACCCACAGCATCATTCACACTCTTAAAGAAGAAAGATCATGAGAAACGGAATATTAAAGAAACTCTACACACAGTTTTGTAGATTAATAAGTTGTAATATGAAAATTGAGAATGGAGATAAGTTTGTGAAAGAATTTATACAAATACCGGATCGTGATTGTAGCATAGAAGATCTTATAAAACGACATAGAACTCATACAAAAGTTCTTGCAAAACAAGAAGAATGGCATAAGTCACAATTTGATAATTGGATGAGATGGCATGAAGCAACTCTTGCAGAGCGAGATAAGTCAATTGAACAACAGCAAGTAGTACTTGAAAACCTATCCTCTTTAATTAAGCAAAAAAATGAAACGCTATACAGCCAAAGGCTAAAGTTAGCTTCACAGATGAAAGTTATTGATGAATTAAATAATAAAATCATTGAGTTAATCAACAAAAAAGAAGAACCAAGATTGATCGATTTTATTTTTGCAGGAGAATGCTTTTAATTTTGGCATCAAAAAAACCACAAATGAGGATTATCAGCCAAAAAGGAATATTCAGGGCCAAATTCGTCATATGTATCTTTTGAGCGTGGATATGAGGCCCAAAAATGAACAGTGAATGTTTCCTCTGGGTTAACAATCGAAGTGTGGTCAAGTGTAAAATTTGCAATGTTGCGGGAATTAGGCTTACGGCAGCTAATTATGAAATCTAAAAAAGTGTAGCATTTAGCACGTATAATAAAAAAATTCAAAGCGAACTCTGATGAAGCATTTGATTTTATATTTTGGGGACATAACGCAATGAGTTTTGGAGTTGTTCTTTTAATGACGAGGTGTTCACCTGAAGTTTTAGATGGCCATCTAACGAAAGGGCAAGCATTTTTAACAAACTTAAAGGGACTTTTTTTCGATATGCGTATATTCCTTATCATTATATCTTCTCTAGTAAGATTTTTAATGCACAATTTCACCCTAACGCGTGAAGTGCCTTCATATTTTTGTGGGAAGAATACTGCCTTCAATTTCAAATATGGTCCCAAATCCCGTGCTTTTTTATCTTCTAATAGAATAGCTGTCTGGGTTTCTGATGCTATAGTTTGTCGTTGGAAGATTTTAAGTTGTTTTTTTAAGCTTCGTTGTTGTACAAAAAGTGTCACCATTCCAGTAACTATCGTAGCAATTATAGGAGCAATCGTAAGATTATCACTTATCCAGTGCAGCAAAAATACAGCACTATCATTTATCCGGTGCAATAAAAATACAACCTTATCAACTACCCATTCTTGCATCATAACTCCCCCCAATTTTTTAGAATCGCTGGGAGCGATACTTTTTCATAAACATTTTTTCAAGACAAGCAATCACAACACGCTCTGTCATAGCACACATATAAATACGTAGAGCCTTAAGGGGGGATTATGATCACTAACGCACAAAAAACCATTTTATGTCTTGATCTAGGGACCAAGACAGGTTGGGCGATACGTGGTGCGGATGGTCATATAACAAGCGATACAGAAGATTTTCAATCACGCCGTTTTGAAGGCGGTGGTATGCGTTATTTACGCTTTAAACGGTGGCTTACTGAACTAAAGAGATCTGTTGATGAAATTGACGCGGTATATTTTGAAGAGGTGCGCCGGCATGTGGGTACAGATGCTTCTCATATTTATGGGGGCTTTCTAGCAACCTTAACAGCGTGGTGTGAACATCATCAGATACCATATGAAGGCATTCCTGTTGGCACAATTAAGAAGGCGACGACAGGAAAAGGCAACGCATCAAAAGAAGAAATGATTAAGGCGGTATGTGCAAAAGGACATGTACCTAAAGACGACAACGAAGCAGATGCTTTAGCAATTTTATATTTGATGAAAGAAGGGGATATACATGTCCAGTAAAATAGCCGATAAATGGGCGGTGGTCGTCGATTATTTACCTCCTGTAGAAGGTAATATCTATATGAGATTGCGATTTCGCATGCTTCGTACTGGTGAACCTCTTTTTTATAATATTAAAGTTTTATCTCATTACACTGGTTATTCAGTAAAGAAATTTGAGACAGCATTGAATGTTTTGCTAGAAGAGGGATACATCATTCGTTTAGAAGATGGTCGTTTGTGGAGTTCACAAGTTGAGGAGGAACTCAATAACTTCAATGAAGATCTAAATAATAATAAAGAACAGGAGGGGAAATATGTCAACTAAGTTAGCTTGGGTTCGTTGTTTTCCTTCTGATTGGGTATCTGATGCTAGTGGAATGACGTCGCATCAAATATCGACTTATATGATGTTGATATTGCTTATGTATAAGAAGAGACAGCCAATTCTTGAGAATGCCTCTATATTAGCACGCATTTCTGGTTGTTCAGTAAAAGCTTTTAATAAAGCGCTAGATTTTTTATTGAGTGATGAGAAACTGATACGTTTAGAAGACGGTCGTTTATGGAGTTTACAGGTTGAAGAGGAACTCAACAACTCTAATGAGAATTTGAATAAGTTTTCAGAGAGAGCGCAGAAGGCAGCGAAGGCAAGATGGGATAAACATACAAATGATGCTTGTGATATTAAGCATGATGCTAACAGCATGCTTAAGGATGCTAAGCATGATGCTTGTGATGCTATAACAAACAATACAAACATATATAATAAAAAAACTAAAACTATCGTTTTAGCAAAAAAAGAAATTGGTTCTGAAAGTTTAGAAACAAACGAACAGGTTGACAAGCCAACAGAGGTTGCTGCTGTTGAGACCACATCAGAGCAAATCACAACGGGTGTAGACAACCAACCTCCCATTCACGAGCAAGAGAACGTTCCCAAAAAAGCAAAACGAGCGCAAGCTAATCGCGGTTGTCGATTGCCTACGGATTTTGAACCGGATTACGATTTTGCCATTGCAGAGGGCTTGCCTCCAGAGCGCGTCAAAGTCGAAATTGCAAAGTTTCGAGATTATTGGCGTTCAAAAGCCGGAGCAAATGCAACCAAAATCGATTGGCAAGCAACATGGCGTAACTGGATACGCAGGGCTATCGAGGGTTTAGAAAAAACAAAAAACACGAACAACAATGGTGGAAACAATGGAAATTACACTCAAAAGCAAAAAAGCATTGGGGAGCGTATCGCAGACAGTCTCCTTGATATCGGAAATCGAGGGTATTTTGAAACACATTCATGCGATGATACCTCCGAGCGGTCCGTTTGTTTTAAAGGATGGCAGCCAATTAACGAAACAGCAGGTATCGATTGCTTTAGAGGCTGGTGATCAATTGCAAGAGCTCTTCGCAGTGAAAGCAGGTAAAGAGGATATAGCAAAAGCTATTCGCATGCTGTCGTGTGGTTTGAAAATAGCACAACAATCAGACCATGAGGGAATGGCGTTGACCTATGGAATGGTTTTGGAAAATGTCTCTGCATGGTCACTGATGACAGTGGTCAAACGGATTTTATGTGATGAAATAAATTGTTTATCCGATACGTTTTTTCCGAGCACACGAGAACTTGTCAGGTTGTGTCGAGATTTAGAAAACAGTCTTTTGAGAAAAGCCAATTTTGTACGCAATGCTGTTTTGAGATTCCGTGAAAAGGAGTTGAAAGAACAAGCAGAGAAAGAGCATTCAACGCCTATAACGCTTGTTCACAAGCAAGAGCTTGAAGAAACTTTAAATGGCATTGGTGGGATAATGAAACGCTTTGGTCCACAGCAAACTAGTGAAAAGTGCTGATCGTTTTACGATTAGGTATGCATTTAAATCGACAAAAAGGTACCGTACAAAGCGATTTAAAGATTTTACGATTAAAAAAACCATATATGTAATATAAAACGCCCTGTACGGTCAAATTTAAGGTAAATAGACCAATTGGTAAAATTATGGACTAAAAACATGAGAATATTAAAAGACCTGTTCTTAAAAAAGCGTAAACAACCAATGCAAAAAGAGTTTGTTGCAACAGCTGTTGGTTATGTTCCTTGGGGGAACGGAGCAGAGGAGTATTTTTACAACCTCTACGAATATGAAGACGGTACAAAAGAGTGTGAAAAGTTTGATGGCGGACAGTATTATACCACACCAGAAAATGCGGATTTTAGTACCAAAGCGCAGGTGAAAGCATGGGTTTACGGTGGTGCTATTCCGAAAAGCGTTCTCAATTACGAACCTCTTATAGACGAGATCAATAAAGAAATCAAAAAATTATCGAAAACCGCAGGAAATAAATATGTTTACAGATAAACAGCTAAGAGCCTTGTTTGGCATTATAACTTTTATATTTTTATGTTTTTTAGGAATTAAAAAAAAATCCCTACTTTATTCAAAGTATTTTGACATTCGCATCTGTTTCTTTGGTAATAGTCACAACTGTTTTTGCAATTTTATGCAATTCCAATATCCCTTCTGAGTTGCAGAACAACCCAAAATATAAATGCGGAAATACAACAGGTTGGGTGAAACTAACACGTGATTTACAACAATATATGTAGAGACTTTTAAAGCTAATAAGTTTAGCGCTTGTCGTTTTAATTTTCCCAAGTAGCTATAAAGAAACGGTTCCTTTATCTGTCATTTCTAAGTACGTGCAGCATAAGCTTTCTTTTTCATTGGATACTGTACTTTGGTACTCAGATATTGCTCTTTGGTATTCTTTTTTAGTTTGTGTATTGTTTCTTATGTTACATACACGCAGTTTAATAAACATATCTATTTACACACTACAGTGCTCAGTTAAAAAGCTATAGTAAAATTTCCGATTTTATAAAACTGTTCAGATTACGTTGTTTCTTCTCAACGTTCATAGATGAGATCAACAAGGAGATAAAAAACTATCGTGGGCTGCTTGATTTTAAAGAACATGACCTCTAGGTGTGAAGAAAGATGGGCTAAGTCTTTCTAAAAATGCCCTACTTGCTCTAGAGGTGAAATATGTGGGACTGGGCTGTTATGCCGAGCTTGCCACAAATCATGCTTTTGTTGCAATTTAAGCCAGAATTCCGCATCATTTAAACCCGCTTTTTCTAACCGTAAAGCTAAGTTAATACTAATCGCCGCATGGCAGTTTAAGACGCGGGATAAAGTTAAACGTGCAACGCCAAGACGATTTGCAGCTTCTGTTACTGTTAACCCTAATTCATCAAGCAATTCTTCTTTCAAAATGCCGCCAGGGTGTGGAGGATTGTACATCATAATAACACCTCAAAACTCAATGGTAATCTTGATAATCAACCAGTTCAACGTCTGTCCCAATGAAACGAAAGGTAACACGCCAATTTCCATTGACACGCATTGACCAGTAACCTTTTAAATCGCCCGTAAGCGCATGTAGACGATACGATTTAAGAGTAACTTGTTCAGGCGCGGATATTGTATCTAAAATTACTAAAATGTTTGCTAATTTTTTAGCATGCGCGGGTTGTATGCCTTTGCAGACTCCTCTTTCAAAGAATAATTTCAACCCTTTATGCTTAAAACTAACGATTGCCATATATACCCTCTTGATACTTGATACTATACACCATGCATTTATGTCAATTGATTATTTATCAAAGAGCATATTAAACATAATTTTATATGTTAATAATTAATAATATATCATTGAAATAATTGAAAAAATAATAAAATTACGCTAAGATTTTTTACATATTTAAATACAAATTTAAGGTAAGAAAAAACATGCTAAACAAAGTGACATTAATCGGACGCCTTGGTGCTAATCCCGAAAGCAAAACAATGAATTCTGGAGCAGAAATAGTCAATTTTAGTATAGCAACTTCTGAGAGCTATACAGATAAAAAAAACCAATCAAAAAGTAGAGAAAACAGAATGGCATTCCGTGGTGATTTTTAATCCACATTTGGCAAAAATTGCACTTCAATATCTAAACAAAGGTTCAAAGGTTTACATAGAAGGAAAATTACAGACACGCAAATGGCAAGATAAAAATGGGCATGACCGTTATACAACAGAGATTGTCTTACCACAATTCAAAGGTGAATTGTATTTGCTTGATGCAAAGAAAGATCAATCGGCATCCCCTACCCCTTCACCCATTACTTCTCAAAGTTATGCTGTTGCTTCAGGGGCTGCTGATCATAGTGCATCTCTTAATGACAGCATACCATTCTGATTGAAAAAATATGGCTAAAAGAAAAAAACATGCAAAACGTGGTCGTCCTCGGATTAAAGGATGTATCAGAGAACCAAATGGACGCATCTCACGAGCAAAAACACCGCATGAACCCATGGATAAGTTGGCAATAGAAATACGTGCCAAACGTTTTGGCTTGACCATAGAAGAAGCAAAAAATCCGCTTTCTGCTACTTATATCGGACGGCTTTATCTGCAAGGTGTGATTAATCAAGATCAGTATGATGCTGCACAAAAATATCTTGAAGTGAGAAATAATTACCTCTGTGCAAAAGCCTTACCAAATGCAATTTATGATGACTTTACTCCATCTTTAAATGAAGAGGCAAAAAAACAATGGATTGAAAAAACTACTCATTACTATGAAGCAATGAAAGAGGTGCTAAAAGAAGCACAATGCCTTTATAGACAGCATAATCTTTATGCCGCACTACAATACATTGTTGTAGAAGAGCAATCGTTACCATATCTTGTTAATTCACTGTGTGTCGTTCTTAATGCGCTTCATAAGCATTTTACACAAAACCGCTAAATTCAAGCGGCGTCTTGGATATTAATGGCAACCTCTTTTCCAAGAGCAATGAGAGTAGATTCTAAGGCATCTAATTTGGTTGCGTGGTTTAAATCCAATAATCGGTCAATTTGTATTGGATGAAGTTTTAAAAGACGTACGAGATCAGCTTTGCGTAAGTTTTTTTCAATCATAGCGTTATGTATTGCAATTTTTAAAGTCACCAATGAAGATACTTCAACAAAAGGATAGGCAATATCACGATGTCCAAAGGGTATAGATTCACGATCTTGAAAACGCCCCATAATGACTGTTAAAAGTGCATTTTTAGCCTGTTCCAAAGCTTCTTTTTCATCGTTACCATAGGTAATAAATTCCTGAAAGTCTTTAGAGATGACTAGAAGAGTATCATTGTCATCTTTGATAAATTTGATTGCATATTTCATTTACACCTCCATATTCAGGCTTATTTTAGGTCAAGATCTTTAAGAATCTTCTGGACTAATCCTGTTCCTAATTCTTTTCGCGTACCATGCATAGGTAAAACGGACTTTTTAGAACCACGCTTTACAAGCAAATGCCCTCCCTTCCCTGAAGTAAAACTGCAACCATGCTTTGTAAGATATCTTTTCAATTCTTGACTATTCATTATAATAATATAACATCTAAAATGTTTCAATGCAACATAAATGTTGTATTGAAGGAAAATAAAGAACATCTTTTAAAACACCATATTTAGGTAAAAAAATAAAAAAAATACAAGATCATGATTTTTTTGTTGACATAGTGTAAAAAATCGTATTTAATGACAGTATGGCAGTAGTTGTATTGCGTCTAAAATTCAAAAATATCCCCAAAAATTCAGCAAAATGTCAACTTGAAGCGTGGCTAGAAAGCCCTGTTTTCTCGGTAATTCTGGCTAATCAATTTTTCACAGAATAAAAATCAATATTTGACTAATGATGTCATTAATTCATTGCCTCAAAAGGAGCGAAGATGAAAGCAATCATCACCAAGCCAATGTGTGTTGTTGGCGATAATAAAAGCACTGTTCGTTTTGAAACTTCAACTCCCAATAATCCATTTGTTGAAGTTTCCAATCAAGTCTACGCACGTCTCAAGCGTGCAAATGCTGCTAAACCTTTTGTTGATGTTAAAACAAAGATAAAGCCTGACAAGGGAGTTGAACAAATTAAGCAGATAGAACAAGAAGCCGTACAAACATCAACTGAATCAGCAGCTGAGGAAATTCCACTCGAACAACCCAAAACACCTAAAACTTCCAAGCCATCAACACCTACCCCAAAAAAGGCTTAAAAGTTGAAGTTAATCATCCACCAAAAATGGTATCTTCAACAGGCAAAAGATACCTTCACAAGCCTTCAAGCCCCTCG